>JAGREZ010000302.1 GCA_020446285.1 Geminicoccaceae bacterium | reverse complement strand
TAGGTCCAGCCCTTCTTCCTTTCTGCATCGAGCCAGGCGACATGGTCCTCACCGCTCGACAGGGTGGCGTTCTCGCCTACCGTGCGGCTTGAACGGCGGATCAGTTCGTCAACCAGCGCGTCCCGATCAACAAAGGCGAAATCGTCCTCCATCATGATCGACAGCTTGGTCAGCTCCGTCTCGATCATTTCCGGTGTAACCGGGCTCCGAGCGCGTTCCGCGGCGAGGCGGAGCATGTTCTGGGCCATGGAAAGGATGGAATCGAAGGCCTTCTGGTTTGAAATCGTCATTGCGTATCTTTCACTCCAAGGGCCGCAACCAGATCGAGGTGCCGATCGAATGGGGGCGTACGAGCGAGCCGTTCGCGCGCTTCGGTCGGGCTGAGCCCGCGGAACTTCACCAGTGCTTCAAACATCGAGGACAGGGTCTCCATCACTTCGTTGTCGGCCGCCCCGGCGAAACCGGTTCTCGGCGTCTCCTTGTCTTCCGGCGTATCCAGCCAGATGCGCTGCACGGGAACTGTCTCCTCGATCAGCCTCAGAAGGGCGAGGATGTCGGGCTTGAGCGAACCGGCGCGATCCAGAATCGCGGCGACAAGATCATGATCACGAGCGATGCGGTACGACGTTCCTTGTGCCGAACGCCGCACTTGCCAGGCTTCGGCTACTGCATTCGAGCGCGTACCTGAGGCCGGGGTGACGTGTCCCCGGTGGGCGAAGACCCGCCGCGCCGTGTTGCGTGTTTCTGTTGCGAGACGATGAAGCTGGGATCGCAGCCGTACCGGGGGACTGGCCGTCGATTTCAGGACATTGATCTTCCAATCGGCATCCGCGCTGTTCGGTATGTCGAGCCTGATACGGGCGAGCCTGTGGGCTTCATCGCGCGGCCATGGCTTGCCACCATCGCCGAGGCCGAGCCACCCCCCGGCGAGAAGGAGACGCCTGTTGCGGTAGACGTAGAAGCCCTCCTGCTGTGTCCATCCTCCGGGCCCCGCCGCGACTTCCTGTTCGGCAGGCTTGAGCATGTCGCGATGCGGAAGGACGTGGCATTGCACGGTCACACCAGTGGTGTGGAGGATCCGATACTCGACGCTTTCGAGCGCCTTGCCGGGATGACCGATGAGGTACGGATCCCAAGGTTTCAATCCTCTGCCATTGAGAGCCAGGCGCAGCATGGGCAGTTGCCCATCGAGGAGCCGATGAAAGGTCATCGCGAGATTCGCCTCCACGCGATCTGCGAGCTCGATCATGTCGGTGGCCGCGAAGCCATCGGTCACGATGCGGTCCAGTTTCTCCCAGAGTACGACGGTGCCGTGGGCCATCTGGTCCAGTGGCTCAAGCAAATGCTCTGATCCAGGCGCCGGCCCCTCGAAGAGTGGCCACTCGGCGCCAGGTTCCTGACCGATGAGATCGAGGTCCCAGCGCAGGCACACGATCGATCCACCTTTCCTTCGACTGGCGACGGTCAGACGACGTGCCTGGGAAAAACTGGCCGTCTTCAGGCCCAGCCCGAAGCGCCCGAGGTCGGTGGCAGCGCGTTCAGCCCTCGGATCGCGAGCGCCAAGGCGCATGCCGGCCTCCAGAGCCGCGTCGTCCATGCCATCGCCGTCGTCGACGATCCTTGCCCAACTGCCTGGACCGGCCCATTCAAGATGAACGGCGACGTCGCGCGCATTCGCGGCGATGGAGTTGTCGATCAGATCGGCAATGGCGGTAGGAGGCGCGTAGCCGAGCCCGCGCAGGGACTCCAGCATCGAACCGGCATGAGGAGGAGCATTCCTTACACCCATTCCGTCACATCCCAAGCAGAGCCCGGAGACGCTTCTTGCGTTCAGGGTGAGAAAGGTAGTCGAGCGCCTTGGCCTCGATCTGACGAATGCGTTCGCATGTCACTCCGTAGATCTGACCGATTTCCTCGAGAGTCATGCCGGTCTCGCAACCGATACCAAAGCGCATACGGATCACATCAGCCTGACACTCAGACAGTTCGGCCAGTACCTCTGTCACGATCCTTTCTATTTCCGATTGGCGGCCGCGGTTCCGGACCCACAGAAAGTCACTTTCTGCATCGTGATCGGCCGTCGCAGCGGCGCTGGTGCCGATGCCTTCTCCGGCAATCGGTGCAGGTGAAAGGTCGAGATCCCATTCACCGTCCTCGTCATCCGAAACCACGGGAAACGAACTGAAGAGCGGGACAAATGTCCCCGATGCCGTGTCGCCCGTGTGTTGATTGAAGAATTCCTCTGGTTCTGTCTCAGCCTCGAAATCCAGCAGGTCATTGAGGTCGTCAGTCGTATCGGCCGGCACTGTCTCCTGAACCACGGTGAAACGGTGCTCTCGAATTGCTTCGGGTCCGGCAACGACAGTCTCGACATCAAATGAAAGCTCCTCGCGTTCCCTGACCGTCTCCGGCGCCCTCGCTACAAGCGAAGACGGAAGATGCCCAGTGAGACCCTGGCCTTCGGCAAACGCTACCTCAGCAGGCGTCTTCTGGTTGTAGTTCAATGCGCCAGGGTCAGCACCCGACCGAATGAAGAGTTCGCAAATGGCCAGATTCCCCATGCGCGCGGCAAGGTGGAGTGGTGTATCTCCCTTCGGGTCGGCCGCGTGGAGGCGAGAAGATGCCGCAAATTCGGCAAGCCTCTCGAGCTTCCCTTCAGCGATCGGCTGGATGTCGGAAGGCCCAAGCACATGACTTTCCGGTTCGCTCGTCGCCTGGTCGCGACTTCCAAACATGCGGGACAGTCTATCCATGATCTTCATGAATGACCTCCCTGTCGAGAAATACGATCTGCTGGTCTTGTGGCTTCCTCGCGCCGGGATCGGTATCGAGTCCGAGACGCCTCGGCGCGTAGTACAAAATCGCCCGCCAGACCTTGATCTTCGCCTTGCTGCCACGCATCCCGTAGTCGAGCGCGATGACCTTTGCCCGAGTTTCCGAAAGGGCGGGGTGGAACCCGATCTCCAGGATAATCTCGGTATTCCGATCGCGGTCGTCCCCCGGAACGCCGTATGACACCCACCACTGACCGGAGCATCACCGGATGGACGCTGCGCACAGGCATCGGTGCTTCAGATGCGAAGGGCGGTCGCAAATTTCTGCTACCGCAGCCCTTGTGAAGCTGATCACCCGGATATTGCTGGGTTCAGTGTCTTCTTCATTGATCAGATAGTCCTGACGGGCACAGGCGACAACCGTCTTCCCTGTACCGGGGCCAGCGTCAACACTCACCCGGACATCGCCATATGAGTTTGTCATTTTCAAATGACTCGTATCCCACATCGGGTTTGGTGATATTCTGTTAACAAAATTCATGAAATGGATATTCCTTGGCATTTCCCGTATGCAATGATCAATTTCTTCTTTTTGAGAAACTCCCATTCCTCAATATCGAAATATAACACCGATGCATGAAATTATGGTTAAACAAACTCCGGTTTTAAAGTCCCCGATAGGGGATCCGTAAATCCCCCGCCTTTAGCAGCGTGTTGACGAAATGCCCGATG
>JAGREZ010000301.1 GCA_020446285.1 Geminicoccaceae bacterium | reverse complement strand
CAGAAAGGAAGAAGGGCTGGACCTATTGGCAGCGCTACTCGGAGTACATGGAAGCGCGCATCCCCTGGACGGCCCTCGACGCCCTCGACGTCGCCACCGACGAAGTCCTTTCACAGCTCGAGGATCCGACCCGGGAAGGCGCATGGGATCGTCGCGGACTGGTCGTGGGCCACGTTCAGTCGGGGAAGACAGGTAACTATACCGGGCTGATATGCAAGGCTGCCGACGCCGGTTACAAGATCATCATCGTGCTGGCCGGCCTGCATAACAACCTGAGAGCACAGACCCAGATTCGCCTGGACGAGGGGTTCCTCGGTTTTGCCACCATCGCGGATGCTGACGAGCTGCCGGCAGTAGGGGTGGGGCTGATCGACAAGGACATGTCGGTCCGTCCCAACGCTGCAACAAACCGGAGCGACAAGGGCGATTTCAATACGGCTGTTGCGGCGAAGATGAACATCAGCCCGGAACAGCGACCGTGGTTGTTCGTAGTCAAGAAGAACAAGACGGTACTGGACCGTCTGCTGCACTGGATCCGCAACCGTGTAGCCAATCACGTCGACCCCGAAACAGGTCGCAAACTCGTCACCAACCTGCCGCTGCTGGTGATCGACGACGAGTCCGATCACGGATCCGTCGATACCGGTGAAGATGTCGTGGACGAGTCCGGCAACCCGGATCTCGAACATGAACCCAGGACAATCAACAGATTGATCCGGTCGATCCTCCACCATTTCTCGCGGAAGGCATATGTAGGCTACACGGCGACACCCTTTGCGAACATCTTCATTCATGACCGCGGGGAGACTCAGGAGCACGGACCGGACCTCTTCCCCGCAGCTTTCATCACCAGCCTTGCGGCGCCATCGAACTATGTCGGGCCAGGTCGCGTCTTCGGATCAGCTTCAAGCACGCCCGAAGACCTGCCTCTGGTGCGCCCGTTGTCGGACGACGAGTTCCAGCCGTGGATGCCACCACGACACAAGAACGGCTGCCGGCCGCGATGGCAGGGGAAGGATTGTGTGCCCGACTCGCTCGCGGAGGCGATCCGCTCCTTTGTCTACGCCTGCGCCATCAGGAAGTTGCGCGGACAGGGCAGCAAACACTGCTCGATGCTCATCCACGTTACCCGCTTCACCTCGGTACAGAACGCCGTCGTCAATCAGGTCGCGGAATATGTGCGGGATCTGAAGGGCCGTTTCCTCCGCGGCATCGAACTCGAAGCCATCGAGGCGTCCATGCGCACGGAGTACCAGGAGACCTTTCTGCCAGGGATGCTGCGCATCCGTTCCGCCCTCATCGAGGGCGAGACTCTCGAGGACTTTTCGTGGGCAGACATTCGTGCCGTCCTCCCCGACGTCCTGTCCGACATTCGCGTTCGCGAGATCAACGGCACTGCCAAGGATGCTCTCGACTACGCCGAAAATGACGGCACCGGCCTCAAGGTGATTGCCATCGGCGGCGACAAGCTGGCGCGTGGTCTGACGCTCGAGGGGCTCTGCACGAGCTATTTTCTTCGAACCGCACGCATGTACGACACGCTCATGCAGATGGGGCGATGGTTCGGCTACCGCGACGGCTACCTCGATGCCTGCCGTCTCTACACATCGCAGGAAATGGTGGAGTGGTTTGGCCATATCGCCGATGCCGCAGAAGAGCTCCGCCAGGAGTTTGACAACATGGTAGCGGCCGGTGCCACACCAAAACAGTTCGGTCTACGGGTGAAATCGCATTCCGTGCTGACGGTAACCTCTCGAGCCAAGATGAGAAACGCTCGCGCGATGCAGCTGACCTATTCGGGCGACCTTCTGCAGACCATCGTGTTTTCCAATCGCAAGGAAGACATCGCTGCAAACTTCAATGCTACGGATCGGTTCATCAGCGCGCTCGGTCCGTCGATGGATTTGAACGATCAGCATTTCGTTCCGCAAGGTCAGAAGTGGAACGGGCACCTCTGGCGGAATGTGCCAGCCCTGAACGTCATCTCGTTTCTGCGGGACTACCGGACCCACTCCGCCAGCTTCAGGATAATGAGTCCGCTGATTGCGGACTTCATCGAGGAGATGAACAAGGATCGCGAGCTCACGGGCTGGACCGTCGCGCTGATCGGAAAGGACAGTGGTCCGGACGACCGGCACCGCAATGCCGGCGGTCGTTCGGTCAACATGCTCCAGCGCAAGCGCACGACCGAACATTCGGATCGATACTCGATCAAGACCCTGATCTCACCTCGCGATCAGGCCATCGATCTGACCGAGGCGGAATGGAAGGCGGCGCTCGATCTCAGCCAGAAGACCTGGCGTAACGACGCGGATCGAAACGAAGGCAAGGGGCTGCCATCCGAACCGAGAGGTCCACAGATCCGCTATGTACTCGGAGAAGGAGTCACCGAAGCGGGCATTCCGGCTCGTCGGGAACGCGGCCTGCTCCTGCTCTATCTGCTCGACCCCGAGGGCGCGGATGTCGATGAACTGAAGGATGCCGATCCCGTCGTCGCCTGGGCAATCAGTTTTCCGTCAAGTACTTCCGAGAGAAGAGTCTCCAACTCCAGATACATCGCCAACAGCGTGCTGTGGGGGGGGCTCAATGACTGGGTGGACTGAAGAGGGGATTGCTTGTGTCTGGCGAGCACTCGCGCGACAGGAAGCGGCGGAAGATTGGCGATTTGTATATCTCACCGATATGGGCGCCGTCTCGATCGAGGCGGGTTGTCACTTTCCGTTCGGACGGGAAGCGCTGATCGTCTCCTTTCCGGGGTCGTGGCCGATGAATCCGGCAAGGCTTCCTGAAGGCAAGGGCTTCGACGTCTCCTGCATCAAGGATCAGGCCATATTCGCAGGCAAGACGGCGATTGCTCTCGCCAGGCGGCGAGAGGGTTCACCCGACATCTTTGCCATCATGGTCGTGGATGTCTTGAGAACTCTGGAAACTGCAGCCAACAGCGCGGGCCGCGACGTTATGAAGGTCTTCCTTGAGCGGGTCAGGGAGTGGCAGGCTTTCATGGCTCGAACGCACCGCCCTCTTTCGTCCGACGCGCAGATCGGTCTGCTCGGCGAGCTCTGGATGCTCGGATTGCTGGCGGACACTTCCCTTGGGGCGGGTGCTCTCGACTGCTGGCAGGGACCGTTGCGGGCGGCGCAAGATTTCCACATTCGGAGGGGTGCTGCAGAGGTGAAGAGCACGGACCGGACCGGCAGCTTCCTCGCGCGGATCAACAGCATCGAGCAGCTGGATGGTGACCGGGCGCCCATCTTCCTGTGCGCCTTCCGCTTCGAGGAAAACCCCGATGGGATCTCGCTCGTCGGTCTTGTGACGAAACTCCGGGAGAGGTTCGGAGCGGCCGGAGTGCAACGCGGATTCGAAGCGCTTCTCATGGTGATGGGATATCTCGACGAGCATGCAGCACTCTACGGGCGCACATTGACATTGAAGGACGCGAGGGTACTCCGCGTGGAAGGTGGCATGCCGCGTCTCACGCGCGCTGCACTTCCGGCTGCCATCCGCTCAGCTGCCTATGTACTCGACCTTGACGCGCTCGAAGTTCCCTCGATCGGACTTCCGGACTTGATCGTCGAATTGGGACTGGATTGACATGAGCCTCGAAGAATTTCACCGCAACTTTCGTTCAGACCTGCAGACCATCATCGCCGAGCGGGTAGAGGCTGGCGAAGGTCCCTTTCCTTCGGATGAGCTCGTGTTTGCGGAAATGGTCATGGAGCATGTCGCAGAAACCGGGATCTGCGAGGCCCCAACCGTTTGCCACTGGAGCGGAAAGGTCGGCAACGCGAAACTCCGCATTACCGGCTATGCGCTCAGCTCTGATGAAACGGCTCTTGACCTCTTTGTGACCCACTATTTCGGGCTCGAGGAGCTGAACGATCTCAGGGACTCGGATGCCACGGCAACTGCAAGCGAGGGGGTTCGCTTTCTCTTTCGTGCGGCCAGCGGCAAGCTCGACGCAAGGATCGATCCGACTCATCCGGTCAGGAACCTGGTAGCAACCATTCGTTCGCGCTGGGGTGATATCGACCGACTTCGCGTTTTCGTGATCACCGATGGCAAGACCAGGACGAAACGGTTCTCGAACAAGGAGGTTCACCAGAAGATGGTGGCCGTTGAGGCCATGGACATGGAGAGGCTGTTCCGCCACACCGAGGGCAAGCCGCGAGACGAACTGGCGATCAGTTTTGTCCAGTCGATCGGACGGGCGCTCCCCTGCGTTCACGTCCCGGACCCTGATGCTGACTACGAGTACGCCCTTGCGGTCATTCCCGGGCAGCTCATCCGGGATCTCTATCTGCGCTATGGGACCATGCTGCTCGAAGCCAACATCCGCACCTTTCTGGGGAACAAGCGCGCGGTCAACAAGGGCATCGTCGAAACACTGCGAAAGGAACCGGAGCACTTTCTGGCTTTCAACAATGGCCTCGTGCTTGTCTGCGACGCTGCAGCCTTCGAGCGGACCGAGGACGGGAATCTGGGCCTGTCCTTCCTGAAGGGTCTGCAGATCGTGAACGGCGGCCAGACGACCTCGACCATCTACTTCTCATCCCGCGACGATCGCACCATCGATCTCAGCCATGTCATGGTCCCGGCAAAGATCATCATCCTCAAGGGTTCCGAGGATGAAGTCAGAGAGAGACTGATCAGCAAGGTCTCCCGCTATGCGAACAGTCAGAACACGGTGAAGATGTCCGACCTGTCGGCAAACCGCCCGTTCCATCGGGAACTCGAGAAACTCGCGAATGAAACCTGGTGCCCCGACGGCGCGACGAGATGGTTCTACGAGCGTGCAGCTGGTGCCTACAATGTCATGCTGCTGAGAGAAGGTACTACACCGGCGAAGAGGCGAAACCTGAAGGAGATGATCCCGCCGAAACGCAAGCTGACCAAGAATGACATCGCCAAATACCACGAAGCATGGCGCTGCAAGCCGAACCAGGTCGCCATGGCTGGCGAGAAGAACTTCGCGGCCTTCATGGCTGCTCTCGATGACGATCCGACCATTGTGCCCAGCCCGCTCGATGCCCGCTGGTATCGGACGATGATCGCCAAGGTCATTCTGTTCAAGGCAATCGAGAGCATGATCAAGACGAAGGAAGCAAAGGAGGTGTTTCGCCAGGGATGGGTCAACATAGCGACCTACGTCGTATCGGTAGTCGCCGATCGACTTGGTGATCGGCTCGACCTCGAGCAGATCTGGATGCGGCAAGGGATTTCTGCGGGTCTGCGGGACCTGCTCCGGGACTGGGCAGTCGTCGTGAACGCCGAGTTCAACAGGATCGCCCCGGGCCGGCAGATTTCGGAGGTGGCGAAGCGTGCGGACACGTGGGCGAAGGTGCGATCTGCTGAATTCCTGGTTCCGCAGAGTTCAATCCAGGAGCTGCGGCAATCGGTGCATGTTTAAGATGCGTGCAAAATGTTGTCACATGGGTATCAAGAACGGGAGTTTTGCAGGTGCAAGGGGTTTCGGTGGTTTAAGCTCAGAATTTCAGATTTCCCATAATCCGCATTATCACGGAATCGCATACCATGCCCCGCGGCCCTTGCCATTGAGCTGCAGATGGCCGTTTTCGACCAGTGAACGGAAGTGTTGCTTGAGCGTGTTGCGGTTAGCACCGGTCAGTGCGCCTGCTTCGGCCAGTGTCAGATGGCCGTGCTCGCGAGTCAGTTCGACCAGCCGTGCCGAAAGTTCCGGCAGCGATCCGGTCATCAGCTTTTCCTGTTCGACGCGCCGACGGAGACGTGCCATCTGACCCTGCAGCGCCCGCAGGAAGAATTCGAGCCACGGTGTCCAGTCCGGTGCCTTAGTTCGGATCGTGCCCTGCGTCTGTCGCAAAGCGAGATAGTAGCTTTCCTTGCTCTGCTCGATGATGCTTTCCAGTGAACTGTAAGGCACGTAGGCGTAGCCTGCCCGTAGCAGCAGCAAAGTCGTCAGTATCCGACTCAATCGCCCGTTGCCGTCCTGAAACGGATGGATCTCGAGAAAGACGACGATGAACACGCCAATCACCAGCAGCGGGTGAAGTTCTCCCATCTCGGTCTCTATGCGATACCACTCGACCAACTCGGACATCAGACGCGGTGTATCGAACGGTGTCGCCGTCTCGAACACGATACCGATCTGCACTCCGTTCGGATCGAAGGCCGCAACGCTGTTGGGTGTCGTCTTGTAGCTGCCGCGATGGCGCTCGTCTTTCGCGCTATAACGCAGAAGGTCACGATGAAGCTGACGGATATGGTTTTCGGTGACCGTGATTTCGCGCCAGGAGGAAAAGACCGTCTCCATGACATCTGCATAGCCGGCGACTTCCTGCTCGTCCCGGCTGTCGAAGTACTGGATGTCGAGGTTCGACAACAGCCTTTGGACGTCCTGATCAGAAAGACGGCTGCCCTCGATACGCGTCGAGGAGCCGATGCTCTCGATCGTGGCGACCCGGCGCAACGCTGACAGACGATCCGGAGCGAGTGTGCCGAGTGCCCGCCAAGCCCCCTTGAACTCGTCGATCTCGGCGATCAGGGAGAGCATGCGTGGTGTGATGATGGTCGGGTTTCTGAACGGCATACCCAATCATATATCCATTCACACCCGATAATCCACCGCTTGATACCCGAAAATACCCGATTTCTCCAAGCAAACCTGCTTGGGGACTCCCTCGAAGCTGCTGAAACGGGCAAATTCGGGTCACCATGGCGGGATTGATTGCTTCCGTTAATCGTAAATGGGCCGATATAAGTCAAGGTTTATGAAGACTGTTATTATTCCTTGCTTCCCGAACTCGCGACGGAGGTCGAATAGAATCGCTGCAACAGTGTCAGGATCACCATCGGTATGATGGATATGAAAAGCGCCGCCGCAAAGATCAGGCCGAAATCGACATCATATTGCCCCGAAAACTGCGCGATCGCCACGGCGGCCACCTTGTAATCGGGACCCGGCGCGATGAGAAGCGGCCAGAGATAGGCCTGCCACTGAAAAATGAACAGGATCAGGGCAGCGCTGATGATCGCCGGGCCGGAAAGCGGCAGGTAGATCCGCCAATAGATCCCGAACCAGTTCATGCCATCGACAAATCCTGCCTCGCGCAGTTCCTTGGGGATGCCAAGAAAGAACTGGCGTAGCAGAAAGACGGCGAGCCCGTTGCCTATCCCAGGAAGGATCAGCCCCGTATAGCTGTTTTGCAGCTTTAGTTCGCGCATGATCCCGAAAAGCGGAACGGCGATGGCATCGAAGGGGATGAGAAAACTGATCACCATCACCATGAAGATGGTATTGCGGAACGGAAAATCGATGACGGCGAGCGCAAAGGCCGCCATCGAGCAGATCGCCAGCCCAACGACGACCGTCACCACAGAAACGAAGATCGAATTCAGGATCGCGCGCCGGAAGCTGCCCTCCCAGAGCGAGACGACATTGGCCGGGGTCCAGCCCTCGGGCCAGAAACAGCGCAGGCTGAGCGGTGAGATATAACGGAAAATTTCATCCGACGGACGCAACGCGCTGATGGTGACCCACCAGAGCGGCGCAAAGAAAAGCAATGCGACGAGGACGATCATGACATATCAAAGGATTTTGCGGCGCCGTTCCATCACCGGTCCTCCGCCCGGCTCATGAGCCGGAACTGTATGACCACCACCAGCAGCACTGCCGCAACCAGCACGACAGTTGCCGCAGCCGCACTTTCCGGATCGCTGATGACGAAAGCCTTGGTATAGATTTCGTTCATGATCAGGTTCGTCGACCCTTCCGGTCCCCCTGCGGTGAGGATCTGCACCGGTGCAAAGACGAGGAAATTCGCGACGGTATTGGCCACGAGCACGAAGGTCAGCGGACGGTGAAGCTGCGGCAGCGTCACGAAGCGGAATCGCTGCCAGCCATTCGCGCCGTCGATGGTGACGGCTTCGTATAGCGATTTCGGAATATCCTGCAGCCCGGCAAGAATGAATGTCATCCAGTAGCCGACGCCGATCCAGCTCACGATGAGGATGATAGACCCCAGCGCCTGATCGGCGGATGTAAGGAAGCGCTGCGGCTCCAGCCCCAGCACCACCAGCACCGAATTGATAAGTCCGTCGGGACGAAGCGCGACACCCCAGACGACCGCAGAAACGCTTTGCGGAATGGCCACCGGCAGGAGGACCAGCGTACGCCAGAACCCGATAAGCGGGACCAGCGTATTCATCAGAAGTGCCAGAGCCAGTGCGATACCGATCTGGAGCGGATTGACGATCAGCGAATAGACCAGGGTAACCTTGAGACTGTTCAGGAAATCGGGATCTGTGAAAACATAGTTGAAATTTTCAAGCGAATAGCTGTCATCACCCGGCGCAATGAGTGAATCGTGTAGCGCCAACCCTGCAGGCCAGATCCGCAAGAGAACCACACAGACAATTGCTGGTAACAGGAAGCCGAGGGCAATCATGAGGCGCTTCATTCGTGACATAGCAGCGTTCCAGGTCAGGAAATTCCGGGAGCCCGGCAACCGGACTCCCGGATATCGCGTCTACTATTTGAGGCGACCAAGCGCACGCTGCAGCTGCTTCTCGGCGCCGTTGAGGACCTCGGCCGGGTCCGAACCATTGCGGATATCGCTGAACGCGCGGTGCATGATGGTTTCAAAGGTCACATAGCCGCGCGAGCGGGGCCGGCCCACTGCGGTATTCGCAAGCTCGTAGGTGATGATGTCGATCGCTGGGCCAATCTTGTCGGTCATTGCCGACATGTGTTCGGCATAGACCTTGAAAGCATCGGCATTAACTGGCGGTAGCGGGTTCTTCGATACCGACAGAACCGCCCCCTCCGGATTCAGGGAGACATATTCAGCAAACTTGCGTGCTGCATCGATCTTCTGCGAATGCGGGTTGATCGAGATCGCCCAAGAGCCGGTCGGCGTCACCGGCTTGCCGCCAGCAAAATAGGGAACCGGTGCAACCGCATAGTGAAGATCCGGATTGCGGTCATAGCGGCCGATCGCCCAGGGACCGCCGATGACAAAGGCGACCTCGTTCACCTATGACGCCCGCGGCAACATCGTCTCGCGCAGCAAGGTGATCAACAACAAGAGCTACGTCACCGCCTTCACCTACGATCTCGCCGACAATCTCATCTCCATCACCCATCCTTCCGGGCGGGTGGTCACTTACGTTCGCGACGCGCTCGGCCGGGTGACCTCGGTGACGACGGCAGCCTCGGGCGTGACGACGGCCATCGCCTCGAACATCGCCTACGAGCCGTTCGGCCCGGTGAGCTCGATGCAGCTCGGCAACGGGCTGGATGTGGCTCTCGCCTACGATACCGACGGCCGTCTCACCGGGATCGACACCGGCAATGCCACTCTCGACATCCAGGATCTGGCTCTGGGCCATGACGCGGCATCGCGGATCACCTCCCTCGCCGACGCGCTCGATGCCTCCCGCAGCCAGACCTTTGCCTATGACGCCCTGTCGCGGCTGACGGACGCCACTGGTGCCTATGGCGATATCGACTATGCCTGGGATGCGGGCTCGAACCGCACGAGCCGGATCATCGATGACGGGCTGTCGACCCGCGTTGAGGCCTCGACCGTCGCCGCCGGTTCCAACCGTTTTTTGTCAGTTACCGACGGCACGTTCACGCGCACGCTCGGCCATGACGCTGCCGGCAACATCACAAGCGACACCCGTCTCGACGGGACACAATTCGCCTATGGCTACGATCATGCCGGACGGTTGTCCTCGATCACCCGCGACGGTTCGACGGATGTCACCTACCTGCACGACCTCACCGGTCTCCGCGTGGCGAAATTTTCAACAGTGCCGGGATTGCCGGGCGCACACTACATCCACGGCCCTGGCGGCGAGCTGATCGCCGAGGCGAACACCGCGGGCACGGTCACGTCCGAAACGATCTGGCTCGGCGACATGCCGCTGGCCTTGATCACCGACGCCGACACGGCCGCCCCGCGCGTGCACTGGATCCACAGCGACCATCTCGGCACGCCGCAGAAGCTCACCGACGACACGGGTACGGTGGTCTGGGACGCCGTCACCACCCCCTTCGGCGAACTCGCCTCACTGACGGGAAACCTCACCCAGAACTTCCGCCTGCCGGGCCAATATGCCGACATCGAAACCGGCCTGTACCAGAACTGGTGGCGCGACTATGATCCGGCCCTCGGGCGATACGTCCAGGCCGATCCCATCGGGCTCGCGGGCGGGGCGAACCTGTATGGGTATGCCAACGCCAATCCGTTGAGCTTTGTGGATCGCGAGGGGCTTACTTCAATGGAATATGATTTGGAAAATGGAACACTTACTGTTGATCCAGAGAATTCGACCGATTCACCATATCAAGTTCCTGCTACTTCAGGAAAGGGTAGTTGTATGGGGAATGCGTCATGCGCTAGCTATTCAAATACCGGCCCCATCCCACCAGGAAACTATCAATTGAATGCAAATGATCTTTCTAATCCTTCATTCTTGGGTGACTTGATGCGCAATATACTTGGAGATTGGGGGGATTGGCGCATTAAAATAAATCCTCTTCTTGGTACTGATCCGTTTGGACGAAGTGGATTTTTTCTGCACGGTGGCTCTCTTTTAGGTTCGGCTGGATGTATTGATATCGGTGGTGGCATATTGGGCAATGACATAACGAATAGAGTTCTCAATGATATTCAATCAGATCCGGATAGAGTAGTTCCATTTGTGGTGAAAAGCAATGATTATTAATAATAATATTAATAATGCATTCTTCTATTCATTATTTTATGCTCTATCTTGGGTTATCATATTTATTGGTATATTGGCAATATTTTCATATTCAGAGGCACGATTTGCTTATGGAATGATAGCGTCATTTGTTTTTGCAATATACGTAGCAATGTTTTGCAAAAAGACGCCATATTTGTTTCTTTTTTTATTTATTTTGGTTATAGTTTTTCATTTATTTTATTTTTTATATTTTCTTATTTATTTAAAAATGGATTTTCAATATCATTTTTTTTCATCTATTAAATACCAAATAATTTTTATATTG
>JAGREZ010000300.1:15400-16061 GCA_020446285.1 Geminicoccaceae bacterium | reverse complement strand
CGTCACATTGAGCGCATTTCCCGAGGAACAAACATGCGCAACCAGGGGAGGAAACGGGTATGAAAGTATCGTCACGTCTTTCGGGCGGGGCGGCTGGCCTGGCCATTCTTGCAGGTTTTGCCGCCGCCGCGTCGGCCGGCGAGTTCGTCGACTGGGGCGAGGATACGGTTACGCTCAAGCTCGGCGAGGCCTACGACAATGCCGAGATTGTGGTGCCGCGCGAGAATATGGGCGCGCTGTTCGGCCCGGACGAACTTCCCTTCGAGGGGGTCGAGATCTCGGTCACCGTCAATGGCAGCGGCCCCAAGGGCGGGATTTCCGGTCCGCTGCACGCCTATCGCGGCCCATGGGAAGAGCTGACCGGCGGCAAGCTCAATGTCGTCGAACTGCCCTTCGCCGAGCACTACACCAAGATGATGCTCGACCTGCGCAACGGCACGGGCCAGTATGACGGGTTCATGGTGGGCGCGTTCTGGTATGGCGATATCGTGCCTCCCGGCTATGCCTTTCCCATCGACGAATTGATGGAATCCGGCGACTATCCGCAATGGACCTACGATTCCATGCCGGCCTCGCTGAAGAACCTGCACACCTGGGAGGGGCAGGGGATCGGCGTGCTCAACGATGCCGACGGTCAGGTTCTCTATTACCGCAAGAGCGC
>JAGREZ010000300.1:14191-15379 GCA_020446285.1 Geminicoccaceae bacterium | reverse complement strand
AATCCCGATCATCAGGCGGCGTTCAAGAGCGAATATGGCTACGACCTGCCTTCGCCGCCGACGACCTGGCAGCAGCTCAAGGACATCGCCACCTACTTCAACGGCAAGAACTGGGACGGCAATGACGGCGAGCCCGACAGCGGCATGGTGCTGCATCTCAAGGTCGGCGAGCAGGGGCATTATCACTTCCAGTCGCTCTCCTCGGCCTTTGCCATCACGCCGGGCGAGAAGGTCGACCGCTACCACAATGTCTACTGGTTCGATCCGACCGACATGAAGCCGCTCATCAACAGCCCCGGTCATGTCAAGGCGCTGGAATTCCTTCAGGAACTGCATGAAACCGGCCCCGCCGCCCAGGTCGGCTGGTCACTGGGCGAGGCCTGGGACTATTTCCTGCGCGGCAAGTCGGTGTTCGTCTTCTCATGGGGTGATGTCGGCTCGCTCTGCCAGGATACCTCCCGTTCGGTGATCCAGGGCGACTGCGCCTCGGCGATGCTGCCCGCCTCGACCGAATATTACGATCACGAGAAGGGCGAATTCGTGCAGACCGACGATCCCGTGCGGGTCGGCAACACCACAGGCGGCTCGTGGCATGGCGTGATCTCCAATTACAGCGCCAATCCCGAAGCCACCTATTCGCTCATGGCACTGATGGCGGTGGAGCCCGTATCCTTGTGGAACGCCCAGCATGGCTGGACCGGTGTCGATCCCGGCTATTCCTACCAGTTCCTCGAGAGCCAGGGCGGCAGCGCCTCGGTGGAGGACTATGTCAAGGCCGGCTGGAATGCGAGCGACGTGGAGAGCTACACCCAGGCCTATAACGACACCTTCTATGCCGACACCATCCTCACCTATCTGCGCATCCCCGGCACGTTCGAGTACTGGGACATTCTCGACAAGAACCTGTCGGCGGCGATGAGCGGCGACAAGTCGGCGAAGCAGGCGCTCGACGACACCGCGACCGCCTGGGAAGCCGTGACCGAGCGTATCGGCCGCGACAACCAGTTGCGGGATTACCAGGCCGCCATCGGCTACGAAGGCTAGAGCGGCCCCAGGGCGGCCGGATACGTCGTCAACCTGCGGTCAATCCGTGCTCATGTAGCGCTGCTACGCTCCGCGCGGATTGCCTTGGTTTCCTCGTCTCCGGTCACCCTGAACCCGCTCTGGCGCACTTGATACGGGGACGGA
>JAGREZ010000300.1:12592-14080 GCA_020446285.1 Geminicoccaceae bacterium | reverse complement strand
CTTGCCTTCACCGTCTTTCCGCTCGGCTATTCGCTCTACATCGCCTTCTATAAGATCGAGCAGAAGGTCGAGATCACCCGCGAGAAGGTGCCGGTGCTCGACGAAAGCGGCGAGCCGGTGCTGCTCAAGAGCGGCAAGCCGAAGACGAGGAACGTCGTCCACAAGAACGAGATCTCGACCTCGGAATTCATCGGGCTCTTCAATTTCAAGCGGATGTTCGAGGACCCCCAGGTCTGGTCGGCGATCAGGGTGACGGTCATTTTCGTCTTTGTCGCGGTGCCGCTGCAGCTGATCCTCGGGTTCCTGCTCGCCCTCCTGTTCAATCAGGCGCTGTTCGCACGACCGGTGCTGAGAGCGGTGATGATCCTGCCGATCTTCGCCACACCCATTGCCGTCGGCTATCTCTTCTTCACCATCTTCTACGAGGAGGGCGGGCCGCTCGGGTTTCTCGGCATTCCCTTCCTTTCCAACCCGTCATGGGCGCTCTTCTCGGTCATTCTCGTCGATGTCTGGCAGTGGACGCCGTTCTGCTTTCTCGTCTTTCTCGCGGCATTGCAGGGGCTTCCCGACGAACTCTACGAGGCCGCATGGATCGACGGTGCCTCGAGGATCGACATGCTGACCCAGGTGCTGCTGCCGCTCCTGCAGCCGACCATCTATATCGTCCTGCTGCTGCGCCTCGCCGAGGCGCTCAAGCTGTTCGACGTGCCCTTCGCGCTCACCGGCGGCGGCCCCGGCGTCGCCACCCAATCCTATTCCTTCCTCGCCTTCCGCACCGGGCTTCGCTTCTTCGATCTCGGCTATGCCAGTGCGATGGCCTACGGACTGCTCATCGTCGTCATGATCATCGTCACCTTCTTCTTCCGCCGCCTGCGTGAAACCTATGGCTGAGTCACGCAGCGGCAGCGGCGGGCTGCAATACGGTATCTACTCCCTTCTGGGCGTGATCGCCGCCTTCATCTTCCTCTTTCCCCTCTACTGGGCGGTCTCCACCAGCCTGCGCAATCCCATCGACACCTTCACGGTAGCGGGCTTCGGCATTCCCTGGATCGATTTCCAGCCGACGCTGGACAACTGGATCGACCAGCTCAAGACGCCGGAATCGATCCGCTCGCTTTCCAACAGCACCATCATCGCCGTCGGCGCCTCGCTGCTGGCGCTGGCGCTGGGAACGCCCGCAGCCTATGCGCTGGCGCGTTTCCGCTTCACGCTCGTTCCCAACCGCGACCTCACCGTCTGGTTCCTCTCCCAGCGCGTGCTGCCGCCGGTTGCCACCGTCATTCCCTTCTATCTGGTGATGCGCGCGCTCGATCTCCTCGACACGCACCTGGCACTGATCCTCGTCAATGCCACCTTCACCCTGCCATTCGTCGTCGTCATCCTCCGCCAGACCTTTCTCGAACTGCCGCTGGAGCTCGAGGAATCCGCCTTCGTCGACGGGGCCGACTACTGGACCACCTTCAGCAAGATCGTCCTGCCGCTCGCGGC
>JAGREZ010000300.1:10298-12425 GCA_020446285.1 Geminicoccaceae bacterium | reverse complement strand
CGCGCCATGATCGCCATGATCCCCCCGGTCCTGATCGCCCTCATCGCCCAACGCTACATCGTCCGCGGATTGACCCTGGGCGCGGTGAAGGGGTGATCTTGTCTGGATGGGCTGGATTCGTGCCGGCCATCATTCCGGCATCACCCTTGCCAGGTTCAAGAAAACGCACGGGTGCGAAACAGGATCTGGTCTTCGAGCAGCCGCTGCCGGTACCCGACCGCCTCGATCCGGGAACGGAAGAAATGTGAATTCCGCGCTCAAACAGCTAAACGACAGTGCAAACTGACAGGAAAATCAGTTCACATAATACTTCTGACTCTGGCTGTAATATTCGCCCATGTCGCCATAGCCGTATTTGGCGTGGCGCTTGATGTCGACCTGGGTGATGACGGCGCCGGCGGGTTCGATGCCGACGTCGCGCAGGGTCTGGACGCTGTCTTCGGCGGCGCTGGCGACGGTGGAGCCCCAGCGCAGGACGAAGATCGTGCGGTCGGCGAGGAGGGCGGCGACGCGGGTGTCGGTGACGCTGGCGACCGGCGCCGAATCGAGCACGATGTAATCGTAGGCCTCGCGGCACATGTCGATGAGCTGGCGCATGCGCTGGCTGTCGAGCAGCTCGGTCGGATTGGTGGTCTGGCCCTTGATCGGCAGGAAGTGGATGCCGGTCTCGAGATCGTGATGGATCACCTCTTCCAGCGGCCGGTCGCCGGCCATGTATTCGACCAGCCCGCCCGAGACCTGCCAGCCGAGCTCGCCATGCACGCTCGGATGCCTGAGATCGAGGTCGATCAGCAGCACCCGCTTGTGACTGCGCGCGGCGAAGGTGGCGAGGCTGAGCGCGAAGGTGGTCTTGCCCTCGTTGGGCAGCGAGGAGGTGACCATCACCACCTTGGGCTGCTTGTCGACATTGGAGAGCTTGACCGCCATGTAGACGCTGCGAACCGCCTCGGTATAGGCCGACAGCGGCTTGGTCATGAGATACTGGTAGGGCTTCTGGCCGTTCTTGAGACGGCCGATATGCGGCACCATGCCGAGCGTGTTGAGACCGAGCAGGCGCTCCACCTCGCGCGCACTGCGGATGCCCCGGTCGAGACGCTCCCTGACGATGGCGACAAGGGCGGCGATGGCAAAGCAGATGACAAAGCCGGTGGCGGCGAAGATCTTCGAGCCGGGCGAGGAAGGGCGGGTCGGCGGCTTGGCGATGAGCACGATGCGCACATCGGGCTGCACCAGCTCCTGGTTCTCCTCGAGGGTCTTGGACCGCTGGAGGAAATCCTCATAGGCCCGCTTCGAGATGTCGGCCTGTCGGCGCAACTCGTTCAGGCGGACCTGCGAGGCGCTGTCGGCGGCGGTCGCATTGCGGACATCGGCGAGCTGCGCCTCGAGGCTGGCAAGGCGCGTCGCGCTCACCTGAACCTCGTTCTGCAGGGTCAGCGCGATGCGCTCCACTTCGGAAGCAATCTTGACGTTCAGCTCCTGGCGTTCGTTCTGCAGATCGAGAATGCGCGGATGCCTGGGGCCATAGAGCGAACTGTATTCGGCCTCACGGCGCAGGAGCTCGGTTTCCTGCTCGCGCAGGCGCAGGATCAGGGCCGAATTGGCGACATCGGCGATCGAGCCCAGATCGCCGCCCGAGGCGCGCAGATTGCGCACCAGCGTGAGCTTGGCCCGCCGCTCGGCAAGATCGCCGCGCAGGCGGATGATCTCGGCATTGATGTCGGACAGTTCCTGCTGGTTCAGCGTCGTGCCGCGGCCGGTATCGAGGCCGATGCTGCTCTCGTAGCGGGCGACCGCCTCCTCGGCGACCCGCACCTCCTGCTCCAGCTCGCCCAGCCGCTGACGGTAGAAGGTCGAGGTGCGCGAGCCGGCCAGCACCTTGCTCTCGAGCTGGTCGTTGACATAGATCTCGGCGATGCGGTTGGCGATCAGCGCCGCCTTGTCGGGCTGGCTGGCGATGAACGAGATCATGATGACAAAGCTCGTGCCGTCATTGGACAGGCGCATGTTGTCGGCAAAGACCGAGATCGCCTTTTCGCGCGAAAGCTGGGCGACATCGGCGTCGATCACCGGCATGTCGCCCTCGATCAGCCCGAGATTGATCAGCCATTCCTGCGGCAGGATGCTGCC
>JAGREZ010000300.1:5478-10245 GCA_020446285.1 Geminicoccaceae bacterium | reverse complement strand
TCCTCGAGGGCCGGATTGAATTCGGGATCCTCGAAAAGGCCGATATCCTCCATCACCCGGGCGAGATTGGTGCGCGACTGGATGAGCTGCATCTGGGTGGCGATGGTCTGCTGGTCGGCGGTCATGCCGCGCATCATCGCCTCGACATCGATGGCCGGATTTTCCACCGGCTCGATCAGGACCGCCGAACGGGCGGTGTAGGTCGGCTCCATGCTCTTGCCGATCAGTCCGCCGATGAGCCCGCCGATGATGCTGATCGCGAGGATCATCCACAATTGCCGGCGCAGGGCGCCGAACAGGCTCATGACGTCGATGGTATCGGCCTGGTCGAACAGGCTCTGGCCAGGATCGACATTGCCTGTCTGCGGTGCGCGCATTTTGCTCATGAAGTCCGACCTGCGGGTTGTCCGCTCTCTACGGATGCGGGGGATTCGCCCGTCATATAGACGCGTCGACAGAAATAGGCCACTCTTCAGGCGAGAGTCCCTCTTGCATTGCGCTATCCTTGCCACGGCACGGGCGAGGCGGCAATGACACAAATCACATGGTCATACCCGACGGCTGTCACAGCCGGCAGGACGACTGCATGCAGAGTACCGGAGCGATGACGTAATACATCATCACATGCGCCGGCAGATTACGCTGCCGCCGGCAGGGTCAGCCATTGACTTCGTCGATGACCGATTCATGCAGCCATCCGCGGTAATTCTCCTGCGCATCGAAGATGTGGAACCATTCGCCACGTTGTTCCAGCAACTCCAGCTCGCGTCCGTCGGGGGCCTGGCGCAGGATCGGTGCATCCAGGCTCGGGCGGATGCGGACATTCGCCCTGGCGACGGAGACGCGCACCAATGCGGGGAGGGAGGCGGTCCCGATATCCGGCTGGTCCCCGCCAGCGCTTTCGTCCGCCGGCGCCGGCATGGTTCGCGGGGATGCCGTTGTCGGGGTTTCCGGTGCGACCAGTGCCTCGATCACTTCGTTGGCCCCGATCACTTCGCCGGCAGCGATGGATGGCGGCTCTTCGTCTCCCGGACGGTCTTCCCCATCAAGGCGATCCTCTCCATCGAGACGGTCTTCTGCGGCCGGCGCCACGGCTTCGTTTTTCGCGAGGGTCGCGGGGGGACGTTCCTGTTCCTGTCCGTCCCCGCCTGCCGGCGGTTCTTCGGTGGTGTCGGCGAGCCGGTCTTCTGTCCGGGGGAGACGATCCTCCACGGCATCATCGGCTTGTCCGGGCATGTCGGGCATGGTTTCCGGTCCTGCCGTTTCGATTGCCCCGGCGGTGATTTCCGCTTCCTCTTCGCCGGAAGGGGGTGTTTTTTCTTCGGAGGCCGTCTGCCATTCGTTCCAGCGGGCCAGTGCCGTCTCTTTCCATGAAAGGACGGTGCCGAGCGCATTCCCGCCCGTCTCGCTCAGGTCGCTGCGCAACTGTTCGACCGTTTTCGCATCGAGATAGGGGATGGCGGGTGTCAGGGCTTCCGATCTTGCGAACAGGAACAGGAGCAGGACGGCGGCAAGCAGGAGGTCGGGAACCGGAAACATCCAGCGTCTCGCCTTGCGGGGAATGTCCGGATTGCGGATGATGCTCTTTTCTTCGTGCAGCTGTCCCTCGAACTCGATGAACCGTTCGGCCGGCGGGTCACTCTTGAGAACGTCGCGGGCATACTGTCCCATGGCATTGACGAAGGAGTGGAAACGGTTTTCCGAGCTGACCATCATGACCCATCGCCTGCCGTTCTTGCCGACGAAGGTGGCGGCCTTGTAACGGACAAGCGGAAAACTCGCGGAAACGGGCTTGCCTTGCTGCGGGTCGATCTGCCTGCTGCGGGTCGTGCTGATCGTCTGCGCGTCGCCGGGCGTCTTTTCATCCTCGAGATAGATGACGTCGGTCATCGCAAGGGCGAGCTGGGTGATCGGGATCAGGCCGGCGCTGCCCTCCTTGTCGGTGACGATGCAGAAGAAGGGGTAGATGTAGAAGGTCGCCTGGTCCGATGCGATGGCGAACGCCGTACCGCTTGCCAGAAGCCCCGGAAAACTCGCGTGATAGAGACGGCAGGGATGCCTTGGATAGCCCGAGGACCTGTCGACCCTGTCATAGGAAAGGGGGGATCCCGGCGGAACCATGAGCTGCCAGACCTTCTCGCTCTGGCTCAGCTCGTTGAAAGCCAGCGCTGCCTGCTCATAGGCGTCCATCTGCGATTCGCTCAGCAGGAAGGACAGTTCCACAGCCGGTGACACCGTGCGGGAGTCATCATGCTCGCCAAGCCGTTTTTCCAGCAGGGCCCGCCTCTTTTCCAGCCATGCGATCAGCGGATAGAGCAGGAGCCGGAGAACGGGCAGTGCGAATGCGAGACGCAGGGTCCGGTCGATGCCGCGGATGGAAAGAAGCTGTCGCCGCTGTCCGGCAATGCGCTCCTTCTGCAGCGCGCTTCCCGAATTGATCCGCGTCTCCAGGAACTTGAGCGTTTCGATATCGTCATATTCGACGGCACGGCCATCGATCCGGACGATGGTGAGCGCCTTGTCGACGATTCCAAGACAGATCTTCTGGTTCGGGACCGTCTTGAGCGTCTGCGTCTTGTGTTTTCCCCACATGCGAACCGACAGGACGTCTAATTGTCGACAAAGGCGTTGTGGAAACTTATCCAGATCGGCGAGAGCAGATAGTCCAGCAATGTATGTTCACCCTCCTTGATCGTCACATCCGCCGGCATTCCGGGATAGAGCCGGTATTTCGCGGCTTCGGTTTCATCGAGGATGACACGTCCCTTGTAGAAGGAGCGCCGGGTCAGGGGGTCGGGTACGAGGTCGGCGGAAATGTCCTCGAGGATTCCCGGAATGCTCGGCGTCGTGCGCTGCTTGTATGCGGACAGACGGACTTCGGCGGGCATGCCCGGACGAACGATGTCGATATCGAGCGGCTCGATGTTGATCTCCACGACGAGGCGTTCGCCATCGGGAACGACATGCATGAGCGGGACACCGGGGCGGATGGTGGAGCCGACGGTGAAGACCTGCATGTCCGAGACCGTGCCATCCATCGGGGAGGTGATGTCGGTCCGGAAGAGAATCTCCCTGGTGCTCTCGAGATTGCTCTCCAGCTCGACAATGCGCGAGCGGACGGTCTGCAGTTCCCTTGCATTCTTCTCGGCAAACTGCGTGGTCAGCAGGCCGCGTTCGATCTCGGCCGACTGCATGGCTTCCTCGGCCTGGGCGATGGCGGCAAGCGCGACCCCGCGCTCGCCCTCGATTTCGGCGATCGCGCGCTTGCCGGCAGCGAGCCGGGAAGCGGTCATAAGTTCCTCGTCGAAGAGTTCCTGCATGTTGGCGAGTTCGCCCTTGGCGATCTCCAGCTGCCGGTCGGCGGAACGGACCTGCTGGCGGAAACCGTCGATCTGGCGGTGATACTGCTCGATCTTCCGCTTCAGGATCTCGGTCTGTTCCCTGATGCTGTTGACCGCGCTGAAGAACAGTCCTTCCTGGGTCATGAGGATCTGTTCGACCCCGGATTCACTGCGACGTGCCTCGATCTCTTGCGGAAAGGCCAGCGCCTCCCGGCCGGCGATGTGCGCCTGCAGCCTTGCGGCACTGGCCCGGGCGGCGATCAGTTCCTGTTCCAGCGCGTCTGCCTGGAGTTCCGAGCGGATCGGCTCGAGGCGAAGGAGAACGTCGCCCTTTTTCACCTTGCTGCCGTTGTGGACGGTGATCTCCTTGATGATGCCGCCTTCCTGGTGGTTGATTTCCTGGTTGCGGCTTTCGACGACCAGAATTCCATGGGCGATCGATCCGCCGGTCAGCGGCGCCAGCGCCGCCCAGGAACCGAACCCGGCGAAGAAGACCAGACAGATCGCGATACCCGCGAGAACGAGCCGGTGGATCGGCGGAATTGCCGGAGCGGTCTGGTAGGCGACCGGCTGGTAGCCCCGGGCCTGCTGCCTGGAGTATATCGCCGATGCCTGTACGGGTGCCTGTGCGGGCGATGGCGTCTGGCCGGTGCTCTTGCCCGTCGCCGGAACCTGCTGCCCGGTCTCCTGGTTTGGAGTGGTGTCCGCCATGATGTCGTCTCCGTTCGGAGGGGTGCCTGCAGCCGGCTGCAGGACGGCCCGTCTATCCCTGTTGCGCCCGAGGATGACCCGGACCGTCCTCTCCGGGCGGTTCGGTCGGCGTCTGTTCGATCGGCACGCTGCGTGGCCGCGTCACCTTGCGCATGATTTCATCGCGCGGACCGTCATCCTCGATCATGCCGTCACGCATGAGGATGATCCGGTCGGCGGATTGCAGCATGCTCGGCCTGTGGGCGATGAAGATGACCGTCGTGCCCTGCGATTTCAGATAGGCGACCACGCGCAGGAGATGCTGTTCGCCCTCGGCGTCGAGATTGGCGTTCGGCTCGTCGAGAATGACGATGGTAGGCATGCCGTAGAGCGCGCGGGCAAGCCCGATCCGCTGCCGTTCCCCGCCCGAAAGGCCGAGCCCGCGTTCGCCGATCCTGGTCTCGTAGGCCTGCGGCAATCCGGCGATCAGTTCGTGGACACCGGCAATTCTCGCGGCGAGCATGACGGCCTCGCTGTCCTGTTTGGAAAAACGGCCGATATTCTCGGCCACCGATCCGGCGAACAGTTCGACGTCCTGCGGCAGGTAGCCGATATAGGGTCCCAGTTTCTCCCGCGGCCAGTTGAGCAGTTCGATATCGTCGAGGCGGACGGTGCCGCCATCGGGGTAGCGGATGCCCGCGAGGAGCTGGGCCAGGGTCGACTTGCCCGCACCGGA
>JAGREZ010000300.1:0-5410 GCA_020446285.1 Geminicoccaceae bacterium | reverse complement strand
GGTTTGTCGGGATAGGCAAAGACCACATTTTCCGCATGCAGACGGGCCTGTGGCGGCGGAAGGTCGAATTTCTCGTGGGCGTGCTCCGCCGTCATCTTCTCGAAGAATGCGGAGAGATTCGTGTAGGCTTCCCGGGTGGCGAGAAGGTGTTTCCAGGTATCGATGGCATTTTCCACCGGCGACAGCGCGCGGGCGAGGAGGATCGATCCGGCGATCATCATGCCCGGCGTGAACTCCTGCTCCAGGACGAGATAGGCGCCGAGCCCCAGCACGGCGAGCTGGAGCGTCAGCCGGATCGTCTTGGCGACGGCGAGGATGGTGCGCGAGGTGGCGTTCGCCGCCTGCGCCGCCGACAGGCCCTCGATATAGCCGGTCATCCAGCGGCTGATGATATTGTCCTTCATGCCGAGCGCGGTGATGACCTCGCTGTTGCGCACGGTCGCCTCGACATCCTTCTGCGACTGGGCGAGCAGCACGCCGGTCTTCTGGAAGGGGCGCTTGGTCGTTACCTCGTTGAGATAGGCGAGGCCGAGAAGGATGCAGGCGGCGGTAAAACCCAGCAATCCGATCAGCGGATGCAGGAACCAGAGGATGAGCATGTAGATCGGCAGCCAGGGCGCGTCGAGCGCCTGGAGGATCGATCCGCTGCTCAGAAATGCGCGGATCTCGTGGACATGGGACAACATGCGGGTGGATTGCATCTCGCCGGTCTGTGTGGCATCGATGATCCCGCTGAAGACCACCGGGCTCAGGCCGTGATCCGCCCAGAGGCCGAGACGGACAAGGATCTGCGAACGGATCAGGTCGAGCAAGCCCATGACGATCAGCGCGAAGATCGCAATGATCGTCAGATACAGCAATGTCGCCTCGCTCTTGCTGGTGATCACCTTGTCGTAGAGATTCAGCATGTAGAGCGGCACGGTCAGCATCAGCAAATTGACGCCAAGGCTGAACATCCCTGCCAGCAACATGCACCTGCGCGCGACTGCAACAACTCGCTGAAACGGATTTTCCATGTTTTCAGCCAAACTTGCCTGTCATGTCCAGGACGGTTCCCGGTCATTTCCGGGGGACGATTTCCTTGCGGACATTCTCATAAGTGAACAAGGCATTCTGAAACAAGCGGATATGGTTACCGTCTGTTCCGTTCCTTCAAAAAACCGTAGCATCATGCACGTCCGCCAAACCGGATGTCACTGAAGCTCCACGGTGCGCTCAATCCGGGCGATGACCCCCTTGCCGGCCCGGCTGACTTCAAGGCTGGCTTCATAGGTTCCGGGTGCAAAGCCTCCCGAAGGTGCCTTGCGACCCGAAAAGCGCATGAAACTGGCCTTGGACGCCTCGACGGTTTCCCGATGCTCATGCGTCCATCCCCCGGGGCCCCCGATTCTCGTTTCGAGAACATCGCCTTCCTTCAGGTAGAACCCGTCGAAGGCAAAGACAAGGGCGGGAATGGTCACGGAGGAGGGGGGCTGGTCGAGCCGGCCTTCATCGATGTCGTCTCCGTCGAGCGCACCCGTGGCGAAGCCGGCATTGCGGAGGATGATCGGGTTGTAGCGCATCGTTGCCGCCGCCGCCTCGTCCCAGAGGCCCGCACCCCCGGCCTCGCATGCGGTGTCCTCGATCAGGCCGCGGAACGGATCGATCGTCTCGTCATTGTGGCGCAGGGTGAGGTGGACATGGGGAAAGGAGGTCTCTCCCGACAGGCCGACAAGGCCGATGACCGTGCCGCTTTCGACCTCGTCGCCGGGTGCCACGACGACGCTTCCCTGGCGAAGATGGCAATACTGGGTCTCGAAATTTCCCTCATGCTCGATGACCACCCCGTTGCCGCATTCGCGCCCGGCAATCTCCTGGGGGTCGATCTCCATGACATTGCGGTCTTCCATGCCGTCGCGGACTGCCTTGACCCGGCCGGGCGCGGAGGCGCGGACCTCCTTTCCGGCCGCCATCGCGGCAAGATGCGGGATGGCGAAATCCGTTCCCTTGTGATCGTCGCTGGTCTCCTGCCCGCAGGCATGGTCGACGAAACCCGGACCCGGATCGAGATCCACATAGCGGACGATCCAGCAATCCCTGTCGATTTCGCATTCGAGTGGCGGCTGCAGCCGGAATTCTTCCGCCTTCGGGACAACAGGGCAGGCGGCAAGGGCCAGGACGAGTGCCCCCGACACAAGGGTGCCGTGTTTCATTGCAAACGTTTCCTTCCGCAGATCGAGGAAGCCGGTTGTGCGCAAGTCGGGGTGCCAGGTCAAGTTTCGCCGGCGCTCCCGGTCATCGCCGCCGTTCCTTCGGCATGGGCATGTCCTCGGGTGCCGGGATGAATTCGTCCCGGTCATCGGGCGGCAGGGTGAAGCGGCCATCCTGCCATTTGCCGGCGCGCCAGTCCTCTTTCGCCTGTTCGAGCCGCTCGACGCTGGAGGCGACGAAGTTCCACCAGATATAGCGCGGGCCGGAAAGCGTCTCGCCGCCGAGCAGCATCACCCGCGCGCCCGCTTCGCCGGCGCGAACGGCGATCCGGTCGCCGGGACGGAACACCATCATCCGCCCGGCCGCGAACGTGTCGCCCGCCACCCCGATCGACCCCTCGCTGACATAGAGCCCGCGATCCTCGTGATCGTCGGGCAGCGGCACGACCGCTCCCGGGCGCAGGATGACATCGGCATAGAACATGTCGGAGAACATCCGGACGGGTGCGCGCTCGCCATAGGCGCGGCCGAGGATCAGCCGGAGATTCACCCCCTCCGCCTCGATTTCCGGCAGCGTCTCCTTCGGATGATGCTCGAAGCCCGGATCGGTATCCTCGGCATCGTCCGGCAGCGCCACCCAGGTCTGGATGCCAAAGAGCGAATGCGGATGCCTGCGGGTCTCCTCGCTGGTGCGCTCGCTGTGGGTGACGCCATGGCCGGCGATCATCCAGTTGACGGCACCGGGGAGAATGACCTGACGGGAACCCAGACTGTCCCTGTGCTCGAATTCGCCCCTGTACAGATAGGTGACGGTGCCAAGGCCGATATGCGGATGCGGCCGCACATCCACCCCCCTGCCGGTGACGAACTCCGCCGGCCCCGCCTGATCGAAGAAGATGAACGGTCCGACCATCTGCCTCTTCGGCGAGGGCAGGGCCCGCCGCACCGCGAAACTGCCCAGATCCCTGGACCGCGGCACGATCAGCGCCTCGATACCGTCCCCGCCGACATCATCGGGCGAGACGGTCCCGGGATCCGGGTTCCAGCTCATGCGTGTTTCCCCCTTTCGGACATCCTGCCCTGCGATGTCAGGCGATGCTGTCGTCGGGAATGATGCCGCCCTGACTGCCGACCAGACCGCCAAGGTCATCGAATACCTTGAAACTGCCGCTGTCCACGAGGGATTGCAGCGTTGCCACATCCTCATCGCTCAGCCTGACGGCCGTCAGGCCGGCATCAGCCTCGCTGTCGAGCACGAAGCCGAGCGTGCCGAAGACGATGGACAAGCCGGCATCGCCATCGTCGACAACGCCGCCGAGGCTCCCCACCGGTCCGCCGAGCTGGTCGAGGAAGTAGAAGACATCGGCATCGTCGATGATCCCGCCGCTCGGCCCGTAGGGCGAAGCCGCGCCGACACTGACGACGGCAGCGCCATCGCCATCATCGACGACGGCGCCAAGGCTTCCGACCACGCCGCCGCGATCGTCGATGAGGTAGAAGATATCGGAAGTATTCGCCGGAGAAACGAGTATCAGACCGTCCACGGGAGTCTCCTCTCACAATTACATTCGAACCATGGTTAACATAGCTCCATGGTTGTGACCATAGCTGGCAAGGTCACTTCCGGATCTGCGCCCCAACAAAAATCCCGCCCCCTTTCGAGGGCGGGACTCTCGTTCGGAATCCGTCGGATCAGGACGGGCTGAACCGATCAGCCATACAGCAGGCTGAAGAAGTCGCCGTTGATACCGCCGAGATCGGTGTTGGGCTCCGGATCGGGATCGACCGGATCCACGGGATCGACGCCGGAACCGTCCTCTACATTGATCCGGCCTTCCGTAACGGCAAGGTCGTAACGAGCCTCGGTGACATTGACCAGGTCGAGCTTGAAGCCGTTGTCAAAGATCACTCTGGTACCGGTGGTGCCACCGAAGCTGAACTCCTCCACCGACTCGACGACTTTACTGTCGCCGACAACCTTGATGGTCTCTGTCGTGGCATTGAAGTCGTAAATCGTGTCGGTCTGACCGGCCTTCGACGTGACTGTGAAGCTGTCCGTACCGCCGTTGCCCCACATCTCGTCATTACCGCCGCCGCCGACAAGCGTGTCGCTGCCGCTGCCGCCTCTCAGCTCATCTGCACCGCCACCGCCTTTCAGGGTGTCTTCGCCGGCACCACCTCTCAGATCGTCGTTGCCGGCGCCGCCACTCAGCGTGTCATCGCCACCACCGCCGGTGATATCGTCATCGCCCTTGCGTCCATCGGCTGTAACCGAACCAGTCGTCAGGTTGCTGAAGCTCAGACTGTCATCACCATTACCGGAAATGAATGTCCCATCTTCGCTAGCTGCCCAGCCGAACGCACGGGCTTCATTGGCACCGTTGACAACAATATTTCCGTTAGAGGACGCAAGCGTGACATCCTGACTGGTCGCCAGAATTACGCGGTCGCCGGAAGCAAATGACGGAGTATCCTCTCGAACTCCATTACTCAGATCTGCGTTGGTAAACCTCGTGGTTGTTGACGGCATTGCCTTACTCCTCGCAAGTCAAGAATGGAAAGTCACACCATGTGACCATCGCCCTTTGGAGCGACCGTTTCGGCCCTCCGGATTGCCAGCCTGTCGTTTCGGGCGACCCGTTTATCTTGTGCGGATGCATCAGCGTTTCCGCCAGTAAATGAGGAAACAATTCAAACAGGGCGTCTCCGAATTCAACAGGGAGAGCTTGTGCCTGAAGCATGGTGTCAAGTCAATAATCGAATCCCTCAAGGCAGCCCTTCATTTTGGTCACCAATGGCGATCATGCAACATCTTCATGGCCCGAAGATATCATTTCTACCAATAAGGGATTTTCTATTTGTTTTTTCGCCTTTCCATACATTTCATCATATGCGGGATTATTGTTTGCAATTATCGCCTGTTGAATGAAATCATGTTTCAATGGAATATTTTTTTTCCGCTTCCGTCCCTGAAACAGTCTCTATTGTCTTCCATGAATGCGCCTGCTCATTCAGGTTTTTTATCCTTGACAGGCAATCGTGGAGCGTCGGCCGAACAGGAGGAGGCAAGTTTTTCAGTAGCTTGGTAGGTAGATGAGGTATTTGCTACACAAGACTGTAGAATTATTCAGAAGAAGAAAAACTCGGACGACATTCTATTTTTGCGCGCATCGCCTCCTGAACTGTTTAACACTGGCGGCATGACGATTGATCTTGTGAAC
>JAGREZ010000299.1 GCA_020446285.1 Geminicoccaceae bacterium | reverse complement strand
AGGTGCAGGCCAACATGGACCCCAAACACCGGGATCGGGTCGCCTTCGTCCGTCTCTGCTCCGGCCGCTTCGAGCGCGGCATGAAGCTGAGGATGGTACGCCACGCCAAGACCATCTCGGTCGCCAACCCGATCATGTTCTTCGCCCATGATCGCGGTCTCGCCGAGGAAGCCTGGCCCGGCGACATCATCGGTGTGCCCAATCACGGCCAGCTCCGCGTCGGTGACGCGCTGACCGACGGCGAGGACATCCACTTCACCGGCATTCCGAGCTTCGCTCCGGAAATCCTCATGCGCGTGCGCCTCGGCGATCCCATGCGCGCCAAGCACCTGAAAAAGGCGCTCGAGGATATGGCCGAGGAAGGCGTGACGCAGGTCTTCCGCCCGCGCATCGGCTCGGACTGGATCGTCGGCGTGGTCGGCCAGCTCCAGCTCGACGTCCTCAAGACCCGGCTTGCCGCCGAATACAGCCTGCCCATCGACCTCGAACCTGCGCCCTATGTCACCGCGCGCTGGTGCGATGCCGACGATGCGAAGGATCTCGAATCCTTCGAGCGGCAGAAAACAGCGAGCCTCGCCGACGACCGCGACGGCAATCCCGTCTTCATGGCCCGCAATCACTGGGATCTTGGCCGCGCCCAGGACGATTTTCCAAAGATCCGGTTCACCGCCATACGCGAGCGGGCCTGAAAGGCAGAGGCCGGAAATGCAGGCAAGGTAGCAGACCCCTTGCCTCATTCACCTGAGGCTTGCGCTTTGCGCAGATCACCGACCCGTTTTCAGATGGTTCCGGCGGTTCCGTTCCGGGGCAAAACAGTTTACACGGGAGCATGTCCTTTCACGGGCGCTTTGCAGACGTGCCCGGACCGAAATCAATCAGCTACGGCAATCGCTTCGATGGCCGCTTTTCCATGCGGCGGGCGCGCGGGCGTGGATGCAGCGGTACATGCACGGGGGATCGTGCGCAAACCGCTCCTTGGGGGGATGGCCGCAACATGCGAGAACAAGCAGGAGAACCTCTCAGCAATGGCGTATTTTACCGATTTCGTGAGAAATCTCTCCGGGGTCTCTCCCAGACAGGCCGTGCAGGCGTTCAAGCCGGCGCCGATGACAATGGGCGATGCCCGCGTCGAACTGCTCTCCGGCCTGACCGTCGCACTGGCGCTGGTGCCTGAAGCCGTCGCTTTCGCCTTCGTCGCCGGCGTGCATCCGCTGGTCGGGCTCTATGCCGCCTTCATCGTCGGCCTCGTGACCGCCGTTCTCGGTGGACGCCCCGGCATGATCTCGGGTGCGACGGGTGCGCTTGCCGTGGTCATGGTCTCGCTGGTTGCCCAGCATGGCGTCGAATATCTCTTCGCCACTGTCCTCCTGATGGGCGTCCTGCAGATTCTCGCCGGCATCTTCCGGCTGGGCAAGTTCATCCGTCTCGTTCCACATGCGGTGATGCTCGGTTTCGTCAACGGCCTCGCCATCGTCATCTTCCTCGCCCAGCTCACCCAGTTCCAGATACCCGGCACGGCAGCTGGCAGCGGTCTCCTCGACGCGCAATGGCTTTCCGGCCGGCCGCTGGCGACGATGCTGGTTCTGGTCGCACTCACCATGGCGATCATCTGGCTGTTGCCGAAACTCACCACCGCGGTTCCCGCACCGCTCGCCGGCATCGGCATCGTCGCGATTGTCGTCATCGCCTTCGATATCGACGTGCCGCGCGTCGGCGACATGGCGTCGATCGAGGGCGGTCTGCCGTCCTTCCACATTCCCATGGTGCCGCTGAATTTCGAGACACTGCGAATCATCGTCCCCTACGCCTTCATCCTCGCCGCGATCGGCCTCATCGAAAGCCTGCTCACGCTCAACCTCGTCAACCGCATGGTCGACACGCGCGGCGGTGCGAGCAAGGAATGCGTCGCCCAGGGCGTCGCCAACACCATCACCGGCTTTTTCGGCGGCATGGGCGGCTGTGCCATGATCGGTCAGTCGATGATCAATGTGCGCTCAGGCGGCCGCAGGCGGCTTTCCGGCATTGCCGCCGCACTGTTCCTTCTGAGCTTCATCCTGTTCGCCTCGCCACTCATCGAGCAGATCCCGCTGGCGGCTCTGGTGGGCGTGATGTTCATGGTGG
>JAGREZ010000298.1 GCA_020446285.1 Geminicoccaceae bacterium | reverse complement strand
GCTCGCGCGGCAAGCCTTTCGAACGTCCTGCGCGCACCGCTGAAAAAGCCGGTGGCCAGCAGGATGCGGCCGACAAGGCCCGATGCCTCGGCCTCGATGGTATAGCTTCCCCTGCAACCTTCCCGTGTCGGCTCGAGTCGCAATTCGGCGACGAGCAACGAAAGGGGACCGCGCGAGAAACGCCGCTCATGGCGAAACCAGCTGTTGCGCAGCCAGTTGCAGGGACGGTCCTCCCATTCGAGATCGAACGGTCCCATCCGTGCACGTCCGGAAAAGCGCATGCCCGCATTGTCGAGAACCTCCTCGACGATGCCATGCCGCGGAAGGCCGGCGGCCTCGTTGTAGCGGGCGGTATCGGCCATGGCCGTCCAGACGGCCTCCACCGGCGCCCGGAATTCACAAGCAAAGACCCTCGATCTGACCGACATGCGCGCCCGAAATCCTTCCACAGGGGCCACGAGAGGCTGCCGGGAAGCGACCCTGCCGGCCCGGCCACGAGCCTGTTCGATGGGTCCCCTTCCGACCCGGCCCGTCGACACTGCCCAAAGCCGTGCCGTCGCTCAACCCTCCATCTCCGGCACCCGCCCCGGCGGAACGCCCCGTACGGCGCAAGACGAGGGGGCGTTTCGACGCGCCGAACTTCCAATATTCGCAGGCTCGGCTAGCATTCTTCCGGAAAAGAGACCTTTGCATGATGCGCAAGTGGCGCAATATGTGACCGCTCACCGCCACATGCCGCCGCACGGATTCCGGACAGGGTGCCGGGATGCGGGGTGATACAGGTGTGCGGCGGTGCGTGACCGTCATGCAGGGGCTCAGACAAATCGTCTTTCGGGGAAGCGCATGTCCGTATCAGAATCGATTTCAACGAAATATGCTCCGCTCTATCGTCGCTCTCTCGACGATCCGGAATCGTTCTGGGCGGAGGTGGCCGGTGAACTGGCGTGGATCGAGCCGTTCACGAAGGTGCTCGATACCGACCGGCAGACCTGGTATCGCTGGTTTCTCGGGGGCAAGCTCAACACCTGTTACAATTGCGTCGACCGGCACGTCGAGGCAGGCCATGGCGACCGGCTGGCCATCATTCATGACAGCCCCGTCACCTCAAGCCACAGCAGGATCACCTATGGCGAGCTGCAGGATCTCGTCAGCCGTTTCGCCGGTGCGCTGCGCGCGCGCGGCGTGGAGAAGGGCGACCGGGTCATCATCTACATGCCGATGGTCGCCGAAACGCTCGTCGCCATGCTCGCCTGCGCCCGCATCGGAGCCATTCACAGCGTGGTGTTCGGCGGTTTCGCCGCAAACGAACTCTCCCACCGCATCGACGACTGCAAGCCGAAACTCATCGTCGCAGCATCCTGCGGCATCGAGCCCGGCCGCATCGTCGCCTACAAGCCGCTGCTCGACAAGGCCGTGGAACTCGCGACCCACAAGGTCGATGCCTGCATCATCCTGCAACGCGAGCAGTGCCGTGCGGACCTCATCGAGGGTCGCGATTTCGACTGGTCGAGCGAGATCGGCGCGGCATCCCCTGCCGACTGCGTCCCCGTCGAGGCCACCGACCCGCTCTACATCCTCTACACCTCGGGAACCACCGGGCAGCCCAAGGGTGTGGTGCGTGACAATGGCGGGCACGCGGCAGCACTGCTCTGGTCGATGAGGAACATCTACGACATCGCACCGGGCGAGGTCTTCTGGGCCGCCTCGGATGTCGGCTGGGTCGTCGGCCATTCCTATATCTGCTACGCGCCGCTTCTCAACGGCAGCACCACCATCGTCTATGAGGGCAAGCCCGTCGGCACACCCGATGCGGGCGCCTTCTGGCGGGTCATCGCCGAACATGATGTCAAGGCGCTGTTCACCGCGCCGACGGCGTTCCGCGCGATCAAGAAGGAAGATCCCGACGGCACCTTCCTCGCGAAATACGACCTGTCGGGTTTTCGCACGCTCTTCCTCGCCGGCGAGCGGTGCGATACCGATACATTGTTCTGGGCGCAGGAAAAACTCGGCGTGCCGGTGATCGACCACT
>JAGREZ010000297.1:905-3666 GCA_020446285.1 Geminicoccaceae bacterium | reverse complement strand
GGGCTCGACGATGTCGAACTGCCCGAGACCCGCGCCCTCGAGGTGTGGAAAGAGATCGAGAACGGTGCTTTGGCCGAGCCCAGAGCGGCTTGACACCAGGCAGTTCTCGCGGCGCGCCGGCCCTTCCTCCCCGTGGGCCGGCGTGCCACCCTTGCTTCCGAAACGGTTTGGTATTCGTCAACAGCCCCGCAGGTTCCCGCCGTCTTCTCAGGCATTGCGCCCTGACCGAAACGGCGGTCAGATGCGGCCGTCATAGGCGTTGTCGTCGATCTCGCAGGCGATCAGCGTGAAGCGGTCGGCGGCGAGCGCATCGATCAGCGCCCGTTCGAGCTCCTCGCGACTTCGCACCGTCACGCCCTGTCCGCCGAAGCCCCCGGCAATGGCGGCATAGTCGAAACGGCCGAGATCGACACCGAACTTTCGCAACTGGCTTTCACGCTGCTTCTTCTCGATCAGCGCCAGCGAGCGGTCGACGAAGACGACGAAGATCACCGGCAGGCCGAGTTCGGCGCAGGTCGCGAACTCGCCCGTGAACATCAACAGGCCGCCATCGCCGAAGAACGCCACCACCGGCCGCTGCGGCTCGGCGATCTTCGCACCGATGGCAAGCGGCATCGCCCCGCCCATGGTGCAAAGTCCGTTCGATTGCAGGAGCGTGCGCGGCTCGTGACAGCGCCAGACCTGCGAGAGCAGAATCCGGTGGGCGCCCGCATCCACCGTGGCGATGGTCTCCTTCGGCAGGATCCGGCGCGCGACATCGGTGATTGCCGCCGGCCCCCAGGCCTCGTCGATGCGAAAGGGCTCCAGCGTCGCCGCGCGCAAACGGGCGACCTCCGCCACAGTCCATGTCGACCCTGCCTCGCCGCCGGCCGAAAGCGCGCGCAGCCCGGCCCCCGTATCGCAGAGAAACGACAGGCTCGCCTGGTGCATGTAGTGATCGTTCGCCGTGGGCGCGAATTCGATGACACGCTTTTTCGACGCGTCCCAGGGATGCTGCCAGCCAATGCGCATCTCGATCGGATCGTAGCCCGCGAGAATGACCAGATCCGCCTCCCTGACGGCCGCGAGCAGGGTCCTGTCCGCCACCGGCGAGAGCGCCGCCGGCGCAAGCGCCATGGGATGATCCTCGTCGATGAGACCCTTGGCCTTGTAGGTCTGGATGACCGGTGCGCGAAATCGTTCGGCGAATGCGCTCAGTTCGGCGCCGGCATCGTCGATCACCGCATCGAAGCCGGCGATCACCAGCGGCCGCCGGCTTTCGCCGAGCCAATGGCGCGCCTCCTCCAGCGCCGGCCCCTCGCCCGGCCCGCACGGGCTCGCCGGCGTGCGTCGAAGCACGGGCTCGTTGCCGGCCCCGGCAGCCGCCACCCTGATCGGCACATCGATCAATACCGGGCCGGGCCGCCGGTCGGTGGCCAGCGCCAGTGCCCGCTCGGTGACGAGATCGGGACAGGCGGCGTTGAGCTCGAAACTGCCCTTCACCGCCGGCTCGACCAGCCTCGCATGGTCGATGACCTGATGATTGTAGGAAAGCCGCTCCGCGGGATCGACCGCACCGGAAAGCACGATCAGCGGCACCCGGTCGAGGCGGGCATTGGCGATCACATTGACCGCGTTGCTCAGCCCCGGCCCCACCGTGGCGACAAGGATTCCGGGAGCGCCGGTCCGGTGCCAGCAGGCCTCGGCCATGAAACCCGCCGCCGTTTCGTGCTTGGCGAGATGAAAGCGGATACCGGCAGCCTCGAGCGCGTCGATGAGGGTGAGAACCTCGCCGCCCGGAATGCCGAACGCATGGCGGCAACCGGCCTCGGCCAGTCTTCGAGCGAGCTTGTCGGCGGCACGCATGTGCATCCCTTCCCTGTCGACGGAACGTTTCCCTTCGCCACCTTGTTTCACGAACACCGGCGACCATCAAGCAGCCGGATGACCGGAACGATCAGTCGGTCAGATCGTCCCAGAGTTCGCGCACGCGCGAGAAGAAACCGTGCGATTCGGGATGCTGGTCGTCCTTGCCCTCGCCGCCGCGCTCGAATTCGCGCAACAGCTCGATCTGCCGCTTGGTGAGGTTCACCGGCGTCTCGACCACGAGCTCGACGAACATGTCGCCACGCGCATGGCCATGCAGTTCGGTCATGCCCCGGCCGCGCAGGCGGATCTGCTTGCCGGACTGCGTGCCCTCGGGCACCTGGACCCGCACCCGCCGGTTCTCGATCGTCGGCACCTCGATATCGCCGCCGAGCGCCGCCCTGGTCATCGGAATCGGCACGCGGCAGTAGATGTTCGCGCCCTCGCGGCGGAAGAGCCGGTGCGGCGCCACGCTGACGAAGATATAGAGATCGCCCGGCTGACCGCCGCGCAGGCCCGCCTCGCCCTCGCCGGAGAGACGGATGCGGGTGCCATCCTCGACGCCCTGCGGAATGGTGACGGCGAGTGACTTCTCGCGATGCACGCGGCCGGCGCCGCTGCAATCGTCGCAGGGATCGGAAATGATGCGTCCGGCGCCCTGACAGGTCGGGCAGGTGCGCTCGACCGTGAAGAATCCCTGCTGGCTGCGAACCCGTCCGGCACCGCGGCAGGTCGAGCAGTTCGACGGTTCGGCACCACCGCGACTGCCGCTGCCACCGCACGAATCGCAGGTGACCGAGGTCGGAACCTTGATCTGCGCCTTCTTGCCGGCAAACGCCTCGTCGAGCGTGATGGTGAGATTGTAGCGAAGATCGGCGCCGCGATTGCCGCCGCGCCGGCGGGAGCCACCGCCACC
>JAGREZ010000297.1:0-705 GCA_020446285.1 Geminicoccaceae bacterium | reverse complement strand
CATCGCCCGGATTGCGGTCGGGGTGATAGCGCATGGCCTGCTTGCGATAGGCGCGCTTGAGATCGCTGTCGGAGACGCCCTGCGCGACGCCGAGAATTTCGTAATAGTCAGATTTCGCCACGCAGCTCTGTCTCCTCAACCCGCGAGCGCCGGCATCCTCACGCCGGACCGGCCTTCACGCGAACATGGCCCGCATGTCGGACGATCCGGTTTCTCCGGATGCCGGTTCTCATCCCCCGACGATCAGGCCGAGCGCTTGCTGTTGTTGTCGTCGTCGACTTCCTCGAACTCGGCATCGACCACGCCGTCGCCATCCTTGCCGGTGCTGCCGCCCGACGAGCCATCACCGTCATCGCCGGTTTCGGCCGCCTTCTGCTGCTCGGCATACATCGCCTCGCCGAGCTTCATGGCCACCTGCGCGAGTTCCTGGCTGCGCGTGTTGATGGCGTCCGGATCCTCGCCTTCCATCACCTCCTTGAGCGAGGCGAGCGCCGCCTCGATCGAGGTGCGGGTGTCGCTGTCGACCTTGTCGCCATGCTCGGAGAGACTCTTTTCCGTCGAATAGACGAGACCGTCCGCCTGGTTGCGGGCCTCGACCAGCTCCCGGCGCTTCTTGTCCTCCTCGGCATGCTCGGCCGCTTCCTGCACCATCTTCTCGATCTCGTCATCGTTGAGACCGCCGGATGCCTGGATGCGGATCTGCTG
>JAGREZ010000296.1:1877-4858 GCA_020446285.1 Geminicoccaceae bacterium | reverse complement strand
GCAGGTTCGAGATGCGCTCTGACCTCCAGCCGTTCCGCGAGGCTGGCGAAATCGTCCGCCGCCGGCAGGATGCCCTGCTGCACGCGGCGCGCGGCGTTCAGTTCGGCATCGATGGCCCGCCTTTGCCTCATGGCAATCGCATATCCCGCACTCGTCAGCACGACAAACGCGGCAAGTCCGGTGATTGCCGGTGCAGTCCCGTCGAGAAGATGGCCGCTCGTCCGGAAGACGAGAAAACCGAGCAGGACGAGCCCGATGGCGGTGCCGAGGGTGATCGCTGCGGACCGGCCTCTCGCGGAAGCGGGAACGAGGACGATCAGGAGCAGCGTGAAGGTGGCAGTGGTAGCGAGTTCCAGCCATCGGGCCCATGCCGGCCGGCGCAGCCATGCGTCATCGATCAGGTTTTCGAGAATTTCCGCCTGCAACAGCACGCCGGACAACCGTTCACCGAGGGGCGTTGGCCATTCGTTGGTCAGCAGCGGGTCGCTCAGGCCGACAAGGACCCAGCGATTGCGCAATCCCTGCGGTCCGTTCGCCTGTTGCAGGACGCCGGAAGCCATCATTGAACGCGGCACGTCCCCGGCGAGTGCGAGCGCCGGACGATCGGATCGTGCGAAATACGGACGAATGGTGCCGTCGAATTCGGTGTCGATCTCCACGCCATGCGGGGCGAGACGGATCGCGGACAGACCATGATCATCGCCGGCAAGCGTGAAACCGCGGGCGCCGAGACCGAGACGGAAAGCCTCGAGCGCGAAGGAGGATTGCACGCTGTTCATGGCCCAGAAGAGAAGCGGCACCCTGCGCACCGTGCCATCGCTGTCGGGAACGATGTTGGTGAGTGCTGTGCCGCTTGCCGAACGGCGGATCTCCGCAAGCGGTTCGACGATGGCCGCATGGCGCGCAAGCACTTCCGGCAGGATGGAGGGGGCGGCCTCGTCCGCTGCTGTGCCGGGAGGAGTGAAATCGAGTTCGGGATCGATACCGAGCGTGCTGATGAGCGAGGGCGGTGCCAGTCTGAGACTTTCAGCGAGAATGGTGTCATTGCCGGGACGGCTGGCGATCCATGCGTCGAGGCGGCTGCGCAGGACGGGGTCGTCGATCTGCCAGTCGGCGAGCGCGTTCTCAGGCGAATGGCGGTCGGGTTCGGCGAAGAGCAAGTCGACACCGATCATGCGCGGGCCGGCATCGGCGATCCGGTCGATCAGCCGGGCCAGCCGCGCCCGCGGCCATGGCCATTGTCCCTCGCGGTCGAGGCTGACCTCGTCGATCTCCACGATTACGACCTGTGAGCCGGACGAATCACGCGGACGGATCTGCTGGTAGGCATCGAAAACCCGTTCGCGCACGAGGCGCACGGGTTCGGGATCCACCGCGAGCACGGCAATCATCAGTGCCGACAGCACGAACGCCGCGGGACGCCCCGAACCGCGTGTCCAGTCGGCGTTGCGGAACAGCGGAAAAAGGTCGCGCAGTCTGTCCATGGCCCGATTTGCCATGGTCACTTTCAAAGATCCAGTTCCAGACTGTCGAAGACCGAGATCACATCGGGCCGCAAATGCGTTCCGGCAATCCGCGCTGCCGGCTCACACGATGCCGCCGCCGAAGGAAGCCTGCTGCGGCCGTTCCGCATCCTTCTTCTGTCGGTAGCCCGTGGCCCTGAAGGTCCGGATCGGATCGAGCGCGCCACCCGAGCGCAACCGGGCTTCGGCGATCAGTGGCGAGACATCGCAGCGGAAGGCACGCATCAGGATATCGCGGGCGCCGATCGTATCGTTGGCGTCCTGCGCCGCCCCGAGTTGGTGCCGGTCGACGAGCAGCGCCTGGGCGTGCGCGCGCTGGATCGCCATGGCACTGTCCATCAGGCTCTCGACGGGATCGGTCACATTATGCGACTGGTCGATCATGTAGGCGGGCTCGAACCCGTCCGCACGCCGTTCCCCGGCGAGAACGAGCTCGTGAAAGACGAGGAAGAGCTGGAACGGATTGATGCTGCCGGCATCGAGGTCATCGTCGCCATACTTGCTGTCGTTGAAATGGAAGCCGGCGAGCTTGCCGAAGCGCACCAGCCGGGCAACGATCTGCTCGATATTGACGTTGGCCGCATGATGGCCGAGATCGACGAGGCATTTCGCCTTCGGTCCGAGCTCGCTTGCCGCCATGAACGAACTGCCCCAGTCGGCGATGACCGTCGAATAGAAAGCCGGTTCGTAGAACTTGTGTTCGAGAAAGACCTGCCAGCCGTCGGGCAGTGCCGCGTATATTTCCTGCATCGAGGCGAGGTAGCGGTCGAAGGCGCCGGTCAGGTCCTGCTGGCCGGGGAAGTTGCTGCCATCGGCGATCCAGACGGTGAGCGCCTTCGACCCGAGTTTCCGGCCGATCCCGATACATTCGATATTGTGCTCGATGGCCTGCTTTCGGGTCGCGGGGTCGCTGTGGCAGAGCGAACCGAACTTGTAGGAGAGTTCCTGCCCCGGCTGATCCTGGAACGTGTTGGAATTGACCGCATCGAATGACAGGCCGCGCGCACGGGCATGTTCGACGAGCCCCGGATAATCGTCGCACCTGTCCCAGGGAATGTGTGGCGAGACCGTCGGCGTCGAACGGACGAGCGACTGGATGGCGGCGCAGTCGTCGATCTTCTCGAAGATCGATCTCGGTTCGCCCGGTCCCGGAAAGCGGCCGAAGCGTGTGCCGCCGGTCCCCACACCCCAGCTCGGCACCGCCACCGTGAAGGCGGCGATCCGCTCGATCAGGCGGTCGATATCATGTCCGCGCCGGGCCAGGATCGAGCCCAGCGCATCGAACTCCGCCCGGTGATCGTCGAGCAGCGGCCGGTTGCCTTCGTCGATCATGGTCGAATCGATCGTGAATTCACTCATCCCGGCGTTCCTCCCTCCCGTTCAGCGACTGAATGCGGTAGCGTTGCCCGCGTCGACATTGATGATGTTGCCCGTGGATTTCGCCGAGCTGTCGCCGGC
>JAGREZ010000296.1:1222-1815 GCA_020446285.1 Geminicoccaceae bacterium | reverse complement strand
CGGTAGACTTCCTCGAGCGCCTCGCCCTCTGCCTTGTAGGCTTTCTCCCGGGCGGTGCGCCAGTCGCCCTGCCAGATGCGCGAGCCGCGCAATACCGCGTCCGGATTGACGACATTGGCGCGGATACCGTGTGGCGCACCTTCGAGCGCCATGCAGCGGGTCAGATGCAGGGCGGCGGCCTTGGCGGCACAATAGGCGGATGCTCCGGCGGAGGCGGCAAGGGCGTTCTTGGAGCCGATGGTAACGATCGATCCGCCGAGACCCTGCCGCAGCATGACGCGATAGGCGGCGCGGGCGACGAGAAAGGCGCCCTTGCCGAGTACGTCGATATTGCGGTTCCAGTCCTCGATGCCGGTCTCCTCGAACGGTGCCGCACTGGCCAGACCGGCATTGATGACGAGGATATCGACACCGCCGAATTCGCGCGCGGCAACAGCCAGAAGCGTGTCCATGGCGGTCTCGTCCGTGACATCGCCGACATGACCGCGGACCATGTCGGGACCGAACCGGGCAGTGAAGGCGGCGGTGGCCTCCGCGAGCGGGCCGGCATCGCGATCGGTCATGACGACGCACGCACCCTCGCTCGCCAGCCG
>JAGREZ010000296.1:0-1151 GCA_020446285.1 Geminicoccaceae bacterium | reverse complement strand
TTCGGCATGCGCTGCAGCTTGGCTTCCTCGAGCAGCCAGTATTCGATGTTGAAGGCTTCCTGTTCGCTCAGACCGACATAGCGGTCGACACCCGACGCGCCGCGCATGACATTGATGGCGTTGACATAGAACTCGGCGGCGATACGGGCGGTTGCCTTGTCTCTCGCGAAACTCAGCATGCCGACACCCGGCACCAGCCAGATGACCGGGTTGGGATCGCGCATGGCCGGGCTGTCCGGGTGCCTGCATCGTTTGTAATAACCGCTGTAGTCGGCGCGGTAGGTTTCGAGCAGGCGGTCGATCGTCTCTTCGCCGGAGCCCGCCGGCAGGACGAGCGGGCGGATCTTGGTGCGGAGGAAGTGATCGGGACATGAGGTGCCGAGCGCTGCGAGTTCGTCGAGGCGCTTCGAATTGACGAATTCGAGTACGGCGGGGGAAGTGTCGACATGACCGACCTTGGCCTCGCTGGCACCGATGCGCCCGCGAATGAGCGGCATCAGCCGTTCGATCTCCGCCGCCTGTCCGGCATCGGCGAGCGTCTTCGTGGCGGCACCGCCGAAGGCCGCACCGGTGATGGTCGCGTCCAGCCAGTCCTGCGCCTTCTGGATGATGCGCAGCGTGAGCTCGTAGCAGGTCTTCGCGTCGTCGGCCCATGTGAAGAGCCCGTGCCCGCCGAGGACGACGCCCTCGAGCTGCGGGTTCTCGCGGGCGATGGCCTCCAGCCTGAGGCCGAGATCGAAGCCGGGCCGCTGCCAGGGCAGCCAGCCGATCCTGTCGCCGAAACATTCCCGCGTGAGCTCCTGCGAACGTGCCGATGCGGCGATGGCGATCACGGCATCGGGGTGCATGTGGTCGACATGCAGGGCCGGGAGGTAGGCGTGCAGCGGCGTGTCTATGGACGCGGCGCGCGGATTGAGGTCGAAGGTACAGTGCGGCAGGAGACCGACCATCTCGTCTTCGTGTTCGAGCCCGCGATAGAGCCCCTTCAGTGCTTCGAGCCGCGACATGCAGAGCGTGGCAAAGCCATCGAGCTTCATCGAGCCGAGATCGCCACCGGATCCCTTGACCCACAGGACCTGCGCATCCTCGCCGGTGAGCGGATCCTTCGCCATCACCTTGGCGGAGGTGTTGCCGCCGCCGTAATTGGTGAT
>JAGREZ010000295.1 GCA_020446285.1 Geminicoccaceae bacterium | reverse complement strand
GATGTGGTCGGCCGTTCGGGACGCAGCATCCTGTTCGAGGAAGTGCCGGGATTGCGCGAGGCACGCAAACTCGATGCGGTGATCGTCAATGGCGAGAACGCCGCCGGCGGATTTGGTCTCACCGCCGCCATCGCCCGCGAATTCCTCGACTGCGGCGTCGATCTCATCACGCTTGGCAATCATGCCTGGGACCAGCGCGAGCTGGTCGGCCAGATCGACCGCGAACCGCGCATCATCCGCCCGCTCAATCTCTCGCCCGGCGCTCCGGGCAGGGGTGTCGGCGAAATGCGCACCGGGCGCGGCAAACGGGTGGTCGTCATCCAGGTGATCGGGCGCCTTTTCATGAACATGCACGATTGCGCTTTCAGGGCGCTCGAACAGGAACTGGCGAAGGTCTTTCTCGGCGGCAATGCCGATGCGATCATCGTCGATGTGCATGCCGAGGCGACCAGCGAGAAGATGGCGCTCGGTCATTTCCTCGATGGCCGGGTGAGTCTCGTCGTCGGCACCCACACCCATGTGCCCACCGCCGACCATCGCGTGTTGAAGAAGGGGACCGCCTATATCACCGATCTCGGCATGACCGGCGATTATGACAGCGTGATCGGCATGGATGCGGACATCGCCATCCAGCGCTGGCGCTCGCCGGTTCCGGGGCCGAGGCTGGAGCCGGCGAGCGGCGAGGCGACGCTCTGCGGCGTCATCGTCGAGACCGACGACCGCACCGGCCTTGCAAGGAGCATCGAGCCGGTGCGCATCGGCGGTTGTCTTTCAGCCACGAGCTGACAGGGGGGGCTGAATCGCCCCGCCCGCCTTTCAGGTTCAGGACGGGAACATCAGGCGACTTCGGCCTTGCGTGCCTGCCGCTTGCGCTCGTGCGGGTCGAGCCAGCGCTTGCGCAGGCGGATGACCGAGGGGGTCACCTCGACCAGCTCGTCATCGGCGATATAGGAAATGGCCCGCTCCAGCGTCATGCGGATCGGCGGGGTCAGCAGCACCGCATCGTCCTTGCCGGCGGCGCGCATGTTGGTGAGTTTCTTCGATTTCAGCGGATTCACTTCGAGGTCGGTGCCGCGGGTGTGCTCGCCGATGATCATCCCGGAATAGACCTTCGCACCCGGATCGATGAACATCGGCCCGCGATCCTCGAGATTCCACAAGGCATAGGCCACGGCCTCGCCCTGCTCGCCACTGATGATCACACCGGTGTGACGCTGGGCGATGGGCCCGCGATGCGGCTCCCAGCCAAAGAAGATCCGGTTCATCACGCCGGTGCCGCGCGTGTCGGTGAGGAACTCGCCATGATAGCCGATGAGCGCGCGCGAGGGGGCGTGGAACACGAGGCGCTGCTTGCCCGCACCGGCGGGGCGCATCTCGACCAGATCGCCGCGCCGCTTCGTGAGTTTTTCGACCACCGAGCCCGAATATTCCTCGTCCACATCGATCACGACTTCCTCGATGGGCTCCAGCCGCTTGCCGCCTTCCTCGCGATAGAGCACGCGCGGGCGGCTGATGGAGAGCTCGAAGCCCTCGCGGCGCATGGTCTCGATGAGCACCGCGAGCTGCAGTTCGCCGCGACCGGAAACCTCGAAACTGTCCTTGCCCTCGGCCTGCCGGATCTTGATCGCGACATTGCCCTCGGCCTCGCGCTGCAGGCGGTCGAGGATCTGCCGCGATGTGACCTTCGTCCCGTCCTGCCCGCCATAGGGCGAGTCGTTGACGGAGAAGGTCATGGCGATGGTCGAGGGGTCGATCGGCTGCGCCTCGACGGGCTCTTCCACCGTGGGATCGGCGAGCGTGTCGGCCACCGTCGCCTTGCTGAAACCGGCAATGGCGATGATGTCGCCGGCGACGGCCTCCTCGACCGGCTGGCGTTCGAGCCCGCGAAAGGCGAGGATCTTGGAGACGCGGCCCTGCTCGATCACATCGCCCTTGCGGCTCAGCGCCCTGAGTGCGGTATTGGGGGTGATCACGCCGCTCTCGATCCGCCCGGTCAGGAGACGGCCGAGATAGGGATTGCTCTCGAGCGTGGTCGCGAGCATGCGGAACGGTCCCGTGGCGTCGGCGACGGGTGCGGACACATGCGAAACGATGGTCTCGAACAGCGGTGTGAGATCCGTTCTCTCGTCATCGAGCTCGCGCGCGGCCCAGCCGTTCTTGGCCGAGGCGTAGAGATGCGGAAAATCGAGCTGCTTCTCGTCGGCATCGAGGGCGGCGAAGAGATCGAAGATCTCGTCGAGGACCTCGTCCGAGCGCTGTTCGGGCTTGTCCACCTTGTTGATGACGACGATCGGTGCCAGCCCGAGCTTGAGCGCCTTGCCCAGCACGAACTTGGTCTGCGGCATCGG
>JAGREZ010000294.1:6983-13543 GCA_020446285.1 Geminicoccaceae bacterium | reverse complement strand
TGCCGAAGAAACATCCCATTTGTCAAAATCCGACGGTGGTTGAAATGTAACGCAGCGGTGGAAAATTCTGCGTGGATATATTGCAGTATGAGCCTTGAATGTTACCAATTGTGACCAATCGTGACATGATGGTTTTCGATAGCCAGACAGAGGTAATCGCTTCCCTGTTGAGGGAAAATGCCCGTTGAGATTGCGAGCAGCGTTTTGCATATCGTCATAGTCGATGATGATCCGCATGTAAGAAGCGTTCTTGAGCGCTATCTTCGGTCGGAGGGTTACAAGGTCGATTCGGTCGCGAGTGCGGCAGGGTTTCGAAGTGACATCGTGCAGGCTGATGTCGATCTCGTGCTCGTCGATCTCGGCCTGCCGCATGAAAATGGCCTCGAACTGGTGCGTGAAATTCGCAACGAGGCCAATCTTCCGGTCATCATCATCACTGGCAAGAACGATCCGATGGAGCGGGTGATCGGTCTGGAGGTCGGTGCCGACGACTATATTGCCAAGCCGTTCGAGTTGCGCGAGGTGCTTGCCCGTGTGCGGGCCGTTCTGCGCCGGACATCGGGCATGCGTGGCCGGGGAGGCGAGCGTCCCGCCGTCGTTGCGGGCCTTGCCGAAGCTTCTGTCTCCTTCGATCCGGGCAGAACGCAGGGAATGGGTGGGTCGGTCCTCCTGTTCGAAGGGATGCGTCTCGATACCTTCAAGCGCGAGCTGCGCAATGCCGGCGGCGACGTCGTCAATCTCACCAGCGGCGAGTTCGATCTTCTCTGCGTCTTTGCCGAATGCCCGAACCGTGTACTCAGCCGCGAACAGCTGCTCGATCGCGCCCACGGACGGGGTTGGTCGGCCTTCGACCGCAGCATCGACACGCAGATCGCCCGCCTTCGCAAGAAGATCGAGGAAGAGCCGGCGAACCCCGGTATCATCAAGACCGTACGCGGTGCCGGTTATATCTTCACGGCAGAGGTGCGGCGCGCTGGTGCCGGCTGAGGGCCCATGAACCGGGCAAGCCGTTCGACCGTGAATGGCTTGCGCAACAGCGGATAGCGGACATTGCCCTCGTTTTGCCGATCGATATAGCCGGATGTCAGGAGGAGCCGGATGTCGGGACGCAGGCGTTCGATTTCGCCGATGAGATCGAGCCCGCTCACGCCGCCCGGCATGATGACGTCCGAGAGCACGGTACCGCCCTTGGGAACCAGATCGAGAAGATCGAGCGCCTCATCGGCGGTCGCGGCCTCGAGGACGATATAGTCGAGCCGTTCAAGGGATGAAACAGTGACCCGGCGGACAAGACTGTCATCCTCGACGACAAGGACGGTGTGGCCATCGCCGCGTGGCAGGTCCACGGTTTCCACCATGCCCGGATCGCCCGTATCGGCGGTGTCGTCATGCACGGGATCGTCTGCCACCTCATGCTCGGGCAACCAGAGGGAGAAGCGGGTTCCCGAACCCGGAACGCTCTCCAGCGAGACGAAACCGCCCGACTGGCGGGCAAAGCCATAGACAGCACTCAGTCCGAGCCCTGTGCCCCTGCCGTTTTCCTTTGTGGTGTAGAAGGGCTCGAACACGCGCTCCTGGTCTTCGGGTGCGATTCCCTCGCCGGAATCGCATATGTCGATGACGGCAAAACGGCCGGGGCGCACCGAACGCGAAGCGGCTTCCCTCGTGCCGAGCTCGCTGCCGCGGCCGGTGATTTCGAGAACGCCCCCCCGGGGCATGGCATCCCGCGCATTGATGGCGAGGTTGATGATGGCGTTGCGCAATTGCACCGGATCGGCTCTGGCGCAAGGCATGTCGTCGGCAAGATCGTTTTGCAGGCAGATGGCTGGACCGAGCGTGCGGCCGAGCAGTGGAACGAGTTCGAGGATGACCGAGCGAAGATCGAGTGTCCGGCTTTCGAGCGAGGTCCGGCGCGAGAAGGCGAGCAGGCGGGTCACAAGATCCGCGCCGAGAGTTGCCGCCGATTTCAGCTCGCGCACCATCTCGTGACAGTCGGGCCTGTCGCGCACTGCCGGCTCGAGCATTTCGATATTTCCGAGGATGGCCGTGAGCAGATTGTTGAAATCATGGGCCACTCCGCCCGTGAGCTGGCCGACCGCCTCCATCTTCTGTGCCTGGCGAAGCGCCTCGTCGCGTTTGCGCAGTTCGCTGATATCACGAAGGAACAGCGTGTAGCCGGGTTGATCGTCACTCGGTGCGGCGACGAGGGAAATGATGGCCGGAAAGATGGAACCGTCCGCGCGACGGGCACACACTTCGTGATCGTCGAGCGGCTTCGGCGGTCCTTCCCACCATGGAGGCAATGGCTGCCTGTCATTGTCGCCGGCCATCAGGCATCTGACATCGCTGCCGGCGACGTCGCTTTCGGCAAGGCCGAAGAGCGCTTCGGCGAACCGGCTGAACGCCTGGATGTTGCCGTTCGCGTCGAGCGTGACGATGGCGTCGGGTGCGGCATCTATGATCGTTCGCAGGCGTCGCTCGGAAAGACGGCTCATCGCCTGGGCCCGGCGTACGTCGGTGATGTCGACGGAAAGCCAGAGGTTGCCGCCATCGGCCATGGGAAAGTCGCTGACCGACATCCAGCGACCGCCGTCATAACGGAAATCGAAGCGGACCTGCGGGGTTTCGCGATGGTTGCGTCGGTTGCGAAGCCAGGCCGCGGCTTCTTCCGCCGTGCCGAGCAGGCTCTTGACGGCGAACCGTTCGACGAGTGTCTCGAAGGCGGGCAGGGGGCCCTGCGGATCGTTTTCCACCTCGAACACTTCGCGGAAGCGCCGGTTGCAGACGACGAGCCGGTCCTCCCGATCGAACAGGCCGAAGAGCAGGGGCAGTGCTTCGACCGTGCGCACGAGGATCTGTTCTGCCCGCTCGCGCTGGATGTCCATCTCCACGATCGGTGTGATGTCGGTACCGGCGCCGCGATATCCGAGAAAAACGCCGTCCATGTCGAAAATCGGTTTTCCGCTCAGACGGATGTGGATCTGTCTTTCGTCCTCGACGCGGCGGATCAGGCGAATGTCGCGAAAGGCCTCGCGGCGGTCCATCGCCTTGCCGATCCGCTCCAGCGCCTGCCAATCGCCCGGACCGAACGCCAGCTCCTCCCGCCTTCGGCCGATGACGGAGCCCGCCGAGAGCCCGGTAATCTCGGTCATTCGTCCAGAGATGTAGGTGAACCTGTGGTCGCTGTCGGTCTCCCAGAACCAGTCGGAGGTCGAATCGGCATAGTCGCGAAAGCGCCGCTCGCTTTCCGCGAGCCGTTCCTCGGTGAGCTTGAGCTGGGTTATATCCGAACGCAGGGCGACCGTGCCGCCATCGCTCGTGCGACGGTCACTGAACTGCAGCCAGCGTCCGTCACCCAGTCTCTGCGTTCCGGTGAACGCACACTTCTTCCTGCGTTCGAGCCATTGTGCGGTCCATGCCTTCTCACGGCCCACGGCTTCGGCGAAGAAACCGTTGGCGACAGCCGTTGCAAGCTGGTCACTGTAAGCAGTTCCGGGTTCAAAGGAGGCACCGCCGGCGGCGAGGATCTCGCGAAAGCGCCGGTTGCACATCACCAGCCACCCGTCCGAATCGTAGAGGGCGAAGCCGTCCTGCATGCTTTCGATGGCATCGGTGAGGTGACGGTGCGAGCGTTCGGCCTCCATCTGATGCTTGAGCTTGAGTTCCTCTGCCTCACGCATCGCATGAATGTCGTTCGTGCCGCCGATGAGGCGAAGCGGCCGTCCGTCCCGGTCCCGGATCAACCGCCCCCTGCTTTCGACCCAGCGCCACCCGCCATCCGGCTGGCGCAGGCGGAACTGGACGCAATAAGGTGCCTGTCCGTCGATATGGGCACGCACCGCGTTCGCGACCGCAGCACTGTCATCCGGGTGCACATGTCGTTGAAAGAATTCGTGGGTCGGGTGGGGTGCGGCCTCCGGGTCGACTCCGATCAGGCGATACGCGCCGGGGGACCAGTATTCCTCCTCCGTCCGGAAATTCCGGTCGAAATGACCGTCCGTGAATGCCTCGAGCAGCGCGCGCAGGCGTCCCTCGCTTTCCTCCAGTTCACGCTGGGCTTCCTTGAGCGCAGTCACATCGGTGCGGATCCCGACGATGCCGCCTTCCGGCATGCGTCTTTCGTTCACCTGAATCCAGCGACCGTCCGCGAGGTGCTGGAGATGTGGTCCGCGCGGATTGCGATGTTGTTCGAGGCGTTCGGCGATCCATTTCTCCTCACGGCCGTGCGCATCCTCGATTCGCCCGTTCGCAACCGCGAAGCGGATGATCTCCTCGAATGGCATGCCCTCACGAAAAAGGGGACTGGTGTGTGGATAGATTTCACGGAACCGTCGGTTGCAAAGTGCCAGGCGATCATGTTCGTCAAACAGGACGAAGCCGTCATCGAGACTCTCGATGGCGAGGCTCAGGCGCTGGCGGGCGGCATCGGCCTCGATCCGGGCCTCGAGTCTTTCCGTTTCCGCCCGTTTGAGCGGGTCAATATTGATGGCCGCTCCGTAGAGCTTTCGCGGTGTGCCGTCCTCGCCGATCTCGGCCATGCCGATGGAAAGGATCCAGCGATAGCTGCCATCCGGTTGCCGTACCCGTAGTTCTGCCCGGTATTCCCGTCCCTCCTGATGGTGACGACGGAAGGTTTCGTCGAACCGGCTGACGTCATCGGGATGGAGGTGCGAGCGAATGATGCTGCCATCAGGCCGGATGGAGCCCGGTTCGAGACCGAAGAGCCGGTAGATGCCGTCTGACCAGTAGAGCGCATCGCCGTCGGCGTCACGTTCCCAGTATCCATCCACCGCGCGGAGGACGAAATGCAGTCTTGCACGAAAGCGCTCGGCCATGTGCCGACTTTCCAGGAGTGCCTGATGGCCGGCGGCCAGTTCGTTTGCGAGATGGAGCCGCTCGCCGGTCTGACGCAGGAGAAATCCGCTCGATACCGCCAGTGCGGCCATAATGACGAGGCATTCGGGCAGCGCCAGGGACGCCGCGGAGACTCCCCGCGGCAATGCGGTCACAATTGCCAGCAGCAGCGAACCGGCGCCGGCGAGAGTCAGCCAGACCCGGCTTTGCGCTCCGGCAAGGATGACAAGTGCGCTCATGCAGACGACGAACCACTGGCCTTCAGGGTCGGCGAATGCCCAAACCGCCGCCGCCGCAATCAGCACAGAGCCTGCTATTCTGTGAAAGAGGGCGTGATCCGGCCCGCGACCGGGTCTTGCCGGCATGCTCTTGATGGATGGCTCTCTGTGCATCGGCTTTTCCCGAGAGCATGTTGTCAGAATGTCCTTCTCTGAAAACGGATGTAGAATCATCGCAGGGTCGCAGCAAGTCCGTCATCCGTTGTAATGCTTGTAACATTCCGTGACGGTTTGTTGAAAAAAAACGTCTTCGGGATTCGGAAAATGACATCATCCGGTAACCGACCAATCCTAGCCTCAACATACCGGTGGAGGATATTCATGCAAATCTGCCGGATTTGGCAAAGAAACGACTGCACAAAGGAAGCAGACCGTGATCGTCCAAGAAACAAGGCAACAGAACGAGGTTCAGCAACGAATGCAGCGTGTGGCCAACGAGGTCCAGCTCATGGCCATCCGGCTTCGATGTATGGATATTCCGCACATCGGACTGCAGATCGACACTCATGATCTCGCCCGGGAACTGGAAACCCTGGCAATCGACATGGAGGCTGCCGGGCGCCTGCCGGTGCCGACACGCATCAGCCAGCTCGGTTTCTCCGCAGGATTCGGCTAGGGCAGGGGCCGTCCGTCCGGTCGCCCGCAGGGGACCGGACGGCCTCATGCCAGTGCGTTGCCCGGCACCGCCCGGAAGACCGTGATCCGGATCGGTGCCGGCAGTGAGGGGTTCTGGCCGAACAGTCTGGCGGGAGATGATGATGGATCGCTTCCCGCCTGACATCTACCGCCGCCTGCCACGCCCCGCTTTCAGCCGGGGCGCGGCAGGCGGATGGGAAAGTTCGCTCGCAAGCGCCGGTCGAGTGCCGCATCGAGGCGCAGACCCGGATCGTTCGCGAGAATGGCGCGAACGCCATGTGCGGCGCGTTCAAGCGCGTCGCTGCTGCCGTTCTCCAGCCATTCCTTGGGGCTCTTGCGATCGCCTGCAGCCGGATAGATGTAATCCTTCTGCATGCGTGCGAGCGTGTCGGCATGGCCGAGATAGTGGCCCGGTCCCTCCCGGCAGACTTCGCGCATGACATCGATGGCTAGGCTTTCCGCATCGGTTTCCAGCCCGCGAATGGTGCGCAGGGTCGAGCCGATGATGTCATTGTCCAGCACCAGCCCTTCGAGCGAGAAGCCGAGCAGGCTGGCGCGCATGCCGGCCGCCTCGTAGATCAGATTGGCGCCGGCATTGCCGACGAGCGCATGGTTGAGGGCGACCTCGGCGCCGGCCTGGGCGTCGGCGAGCTTGCTGTCGGCCATGCCCGATGCGACGCCGCCCGGAAGGTCGTAGAAATGGGCCATCTGCGCGCAGGCGGCCATCATCAGCGCCTGCTCGCCGCTGCCACCCGACATTGCACCCGTGCGCAGGTCGGAGACGAACGGCCA
>JAGREZ010000294.1:0-6921 GCA_020446285.1 Geminicoccaceae bacterium | reverse complement strand
GCCAGCACTTCGGCGACTTCCTGGACCACCGCACCGGCGAGCGAGGCGGGACTGGTGGCGCCGGCCTGACCCGCTGCGAGAAGCAGCACCGGCATTCCACCCGCGACGGCGGCCTCGAGGCAGCGGCAGGCATCCTCGGCAAAACGCAGCGGCGGAACGACGAAGCAGCAGGACATGCTCACGAACGGCCGCGCCCGCCACGCTTCCTCACTGCCAGCAACAAGATGAAGCATCGCCAGTCCCTCGCGGACATGGTCCGGATCGGTGAAGCTCGTGCCGACATGCTTGGTGGTGCCGGCGATACAGGCATAAAGCGTGTTGATATCGAGTTCGCGCGGATCCGGCAGGTCGCGGGCGATGACCGACCGCTGGAAGAAGTGAATATGCTCAAGCCGGTCGACCAGTCGGGCGATATCGAAAAGATCGGCGAGTGTTGTGTCACGGTAGTCCCGGCTCTCCGGATCGACCATGTTCACGGCGGCACCCGCCGTTCCGAAATGGACCCTGCGTCCGCCCGGCTGCATGTCGTGAACCGGATCGCGGCCATGGAGGGTGAAATGACGGGCGGCGGTGGCAAGGCAGCTGTGGACCAGTTCGCGGGGAAAGAGCAGTCGGCCCTGCTCGTCGAGCCGGCCACCGGCCGCGGCTACGAGGTCGATACAGCCCGGCAGGGCATTGGCGAGGCCGATGGTTTCGAGGACCGTCAGTGCTGCCTCGTCGATCGCCGCAACACCGGCCTCGTCGAGCGGGCGGTAGGCGCCACCGGCCAGGCCGGGGCGGACCGGGCGCAGCTCTTCGTCGAGCGGCTTCGAACGCAGCGCATGACGGGCCGCCCGACCGCCCCGACGTGTCCGCTCCGCAACGGGTGTTCCGTCCATCCTGATCTCCGCAAAGCCAGCTCCTGAGCAACCCATCTGATGGACGATTCCGCAAGTCCCGATCAAACGATCATTTTTTCACAACGATTGAGTTTTTTTCATCTGTTCGATTCTGTTGTCGGGCGACCGAGGGCGGGATAGGCGATCCGGCATGTGTGGCCAGCGCGGCACGGACCTGATAGCGAGGGTGTCTCACATCGTCGGCGGCGGGGCTTGTCTTGCGGAAATACCGGCTACCTCCACTCAATGCGCTTCGGGCGTTCGAGGCGGCGGCTCGGCATTCGAGCATCCGTCTTGCGGCGGAAGAGCTCGGTGTCAGCCAGTCGGCGGTCAGTCATCAGGTCCGTGAGCTCGAATATCATCTGGGCATGCGGCTGTTCGAGCGCGACGGACGCGGGGTTCGCCCGAGCGAGGGTGGCCGGATTCTCCTGCCCTTTCTCATCGAGGGTTTCGATTCCCTCGCGCGCGGGATCGAGCGCGCATGCGGGGAGGCTGTGTCGGGCGAACTGCCGATCCAGATCTATGTCACGATGGCAGTTCGCTGGCTCATACCGAGACTCGCCCGACTGGAGGAGAGGCTGCCCGGAGTGCATCTTCGCCTGCATACGACTCAGCATGACTGGGACCTCGAACGCTCTCGCGCCGAGGTTGGCGTGCTTCTCGTGCGCGGCGAACCGGCGAAGGGCCTGCATCACGCCGAGCTTTACCGGTCGGAGCTACTCCTTCTTTGCGCGCCGGGCCTGACCGGGTACGGGGCTATCGATCTTGCCACGCTCATGCGGCAGCCGAGGCTTCGGGTTCGCGCGGCGGATGCCGACTGGGAGGCGTTGTTCTCAGGGCCGAGTGCGGACGCCGGGCATGGTTCACTCTCATCCGTTCATGACAGCTACCTGGTGGCGATGGAAGCTGCGAGCGAGGGACGTGGCGTGGCGCTCATACCCGATTTTCTCGCGGAGCGGGATATCGCCGACGGAAAGCTCGTCGAGCCCGACAGGGCATGGCGGGTTGAACAGCCCGGCACATGGTGTCTCGTCTGGAGTGACAGGATCGACGGTGACCCCCGCCTTCAGGCGCTCGAGACCTTTCTCAGGGACGAACTCAGGGCGCGCAGATAGACAGTGAAGCGATAGGGCGAACCGGGCCCGCCGGCGATCACGCTGTTCTCACCCATGCGAAGAGCTGCCCTGAGAAGACCCGTGCTCTCGCCGAGACGCGTGCCGTTGACGATCGTTCCCTGACGACTGCCGGTATCAATGACGGCCAGTCCGTCATTGTTCCTGATGATCGCGAAATGGCAGCGGGAAAGCTGAAAGGGACGCCTGTCATGCAGGGCCAGATCGACCGGTCGACCGATCGCCCGTTCGCTCAGGCCGAGTCTCCGGCCCACCGAGAACGGCAATTTGGCGAGACGGTGCCCGTCGGCTCCAAGCGCGAGGCGAACATCATGGGATCCGCCCTGGACGACCACCTCGAGGGACGGATCGATTCGGTTCGACAAAGTGTTCAATGTGATCGCCTCGACAATGCAATGGAAACATCTGCCCCGCATCCGGCGCGGCAGGGTCTGCGGGAACGCCGATCTTCCATGTCAGAAAAACTCTCCTAGCGGGTGAAAAACCGGAAAACGGCATCCCTTGAGATGTCTTCCGCACCCGGATCGTCCGTTTGCGGGCGACATGCGCACGGTCCGGAAACCGTCGAGTGGCGGGAATTGGCCGGCCGTCGCGGCTGTCGGCATTTCGTCGATACGCTGCTATGACTGCGACAGATACGGAGCATGGAGGGCGAGGTCGAATGGATCAGGCATTGTCGATGCTGATCGGCAGGGGTGAGACGCCGCAACATCTCACGCTAGGGCTCGCCAACCGGCACGGCCTGATCGCCGGCGCCACCGGGACCGGCAAGACGGTAACCCTGCAGATTCTCGCCGAAGCGTTCAGCCGCGCCGGCGTGCCTGTATTCTGCGCCGACGTGAAGGGTGACCTTTCGGGGCTCTCGCGGCCAGGCGAGTCGAAGGACGGGCTCGTGAAGCGGGCGGCGGAAGTTGGCGACGGCGACTATCGTATGGAAGCCTCGCCGGTGGTGTTCTGGGATCTCTTCGGTGAGCAGGGACATCCCATACGCACGACCATCTCGGAAATGGGACCGCTTCTTCTGGCCCGCCTTCTGGACCTGAACGATACGCAGGAGGGCGTGCTCAATGTCGCCTTTCAGGTGGCGGACGATGAGGGCCTGCTGATACTGGATCTCAAGGATCTGCGGGCAGTTCTCAATCTGGTGGCCGAAAACGCTTCGGCACTGAAGACCGGCTATGGTCATGTGAGCAAGGCATCCGTCGGTGCGATCCAGCGCCGGCTTCTCGTGCTCGACCAGCAGGGCGCGGAGTTCTTCTTCGGCGAACCCGCCTTGTCCCTGCCGGACCTGATGCGCCAGGACCTTTCAGGGCAGGGTATCGTCAATGTGCTGGCTGCGGACCGGCTCATGCAGAATCCGCGACTCTATGCGACCTTTCTTCTCTGGCTTCTGTCCGAACTCTTCGAGGAAATGCCCGAGGTGGGAGATCCGGAAAAGCCGAAACTCGTCTTCTTCTTCGACGAGGCGCATCTCCTGTTCGACGAGGCGCCGAAGGTGCTGTTGGAAAAGGTCGAGCAGGTCGTTCGGCTGATACGCTCGAAGGGGGTGGGCGTCTACTTCGTTACCCAGAATCCGGCCGATATTCCGGCCGACATTCTCGGGCAGCTCGGCAACCGGGTCCAGCACGCCTTGCGGGCATTCACTCCAAGGGACCAGAAGGCGGTGCGTGTGGCCGCCGAGACATTCAGGCCGAATCCGGCCTTCGACACAGCGGGAGTCATCACGGAACTCGGTGTCGGTGAAGCGCTGGTTTCGACGCTGATGCCCGGCGGCATTCCCTCGATGGTCGAACGCACCAAGATACGTCCTCCGCGTTCCCGCATGGGCCCGATCTCGCCGGACGAACGTCGCCAGACCATGGATTGCAGTCCGGTCCGCGGCGAGTATGACGAGGCGGTGGATCGCGATTCGGCCTATGAAAAACTCGTGGAACGGGCCGATGAGCGTGTCGAACAGGCGGCCGAGGCGCAGTTCGAGGCAGCACTGGCGCGGCGCCGGCAGGTTGAAGGAGAATTTCATTCCGCAAGACGCGCCGGCAGCGCGACCGGCAGTCGACGCGAAACGGTCGAGAATGAAGGCCGCAGGAGCAGCGGCAAGGAACAGGAACCGGGCGGCGGATTTTTCTCGCAGATACTCACCGGCGGAGGCGGTCGCCGACAGGGTGTGGCCGAAGCCATGGCCAAATCGGTGGCACGCAGCGTCGGCAGCCAGCTCGGACGCACGATTGTTCGGGGAATGCTCGGCGGACTGCTGCGTCGGCGCTGACATGTCCGGGGATATCGGCCGGGGAAGCTCTCACGGACCGCCGGTGCTGCCGCGCGCGGCGAGTTCGGCATCGAAGGTGCGGATGGCGGGCTTGCCACCGTCGATACGCCGAAGCAGCATTCGCGCGGCTTCCTCGCCGATGGCGGAACGTGGCGGGATGACGGTCGACAGGCTGGGATTCATGCAGGTAGCGGCTGCCCTGTCGCCGAAACCGATGACCTTGACGTCGTTCGGGACCCGCAGGCCCATTTCGCGCAGCGTTCTGAGAACGCCGAAGGCGACGACATCGCTGTTGCAGGCAATGCCGTCGATTTCGGGGTGGCTTTCGAGAAGCGTTCGGGCCAGGCGAGCACCGAGCTCCGGCGAGCCGCCCTCGGTGAGAGTACATTGTGTCAGCTCACAACCGAGCTGTTCACGGACCGTGGCCATGCAGCCGGCGAGACGTTTGCGCGCCCGGTGATCCTCGTTGCGGGTGCTGCCGACAAAGGCGATGCGGGTGCAGTCGCGGGCGATCAGGTGACCGGCCTGAATGGCACCGATCCGGCAGTGATCCATACCCACCGAACAGTCGAAGCAATCGTCGCAGACATCCCAGAACTCGACCACCGGAACCTGTTCGCGCTTGAGCAGTTCCCGGATCCCCGGGTGATGGTCGACACCGACGAGACCTATTCCGGCCGGGCGCCAGCTGAGCATGGCACGCACGAGGCGCAGTTCCTCGTTGCGATCATAGCGGCTGTTGCCGAGCATGACGTGGAGGCCGGCCGCTTCGAGCTCGCCCTGCATCGTCTCCAGCGTCTCGCCGAATTCGGAGTAGAACAGTGAGGTGACGACAACGCCGACGATCCCGGTATGGGCGCCGGCAAGGCCGCCCGCGAGACGATTGGGAAGGTAGTGCAGGGCGGTCGCCGCTTCTTCGATCTGCAAACGGAGTTCGGGACGAACCGTTTTTGGCGAGCGGAATGCCCGCGAGGCCGTATTGATCGAGACCCCGGCCGCACGCGCGACATCGGCGAGTGTGGTCCGAAGGGGCCTGGTAGAACGGCGTCCGGTGTTTTTCACCAGGATTCGAGCCTCATCGGCAAGTGGTGGCCAGGGCCCATGGGGCCGCGCGTGATTGTAGGTGCGAAATCCCGTTTCGGCCATCCGTGCCGTATCGGTGAATGCCCGGAAAATCTGCAAAGTGAACGTTGCGTTAACGTTTCGTTTGTGCGAATGTCTGGTTGTGGTTGTCTGAGTCCTCCAAGGGGGCGTCATTGCCGTCTTCGGATTCCCCGAACTTGAAGGAACCGGACATCCGGTCTCTCGATACGTTCGGGTAGTGGCAGCCACGCGACTTCAGGGGAGGGAACGGGCGGTGAGGAAACTTGCCGCCCGAATCCTTGTTTTCCGCTATGGTTTGCCCGTTCGCGGGATTGCCGGAGTGTGTTTCCCGGTGCACGGGATATGCGCGGAGCGGGACGACGGGAGCAAAATCCGCTGGAGATCAGGGTCGGATGGGCAGGCCATCACCATTGTTCGATACACGCTTGAGGCGATTGCGCCAGGCCACCGGGCGCGGCGATCCTTCACGACATGATGATATCATGCGGGAACTGGCAAGCCGCCTGCTCGATCGGCTGGACGATGTGAGGCGGATCTTCGGGCGCATTCTCATCATTGGTCGAGCGGATGACACGCTCTTGCATGGTCTCGTCCGACGTTACGACGGCTGTAGGGTGACGCGACTTGGGGTACATGACACCGGATGCGGCGATGCGTCCCATGTTACCGGCGATGCCTCACTCCTTCCTTTTCGCGATTCCGCGTTCGATCTCGTTCTCTGCGTGATGGAACATCATGCCGTCGAGGACCTGCCGGGCTCCCTCGTGCAGATACGCCGGGTGCTTTCGCCGGATGGGCTCATGGTCTCCGTATTTCCCGGAGGCGAAACCTTGGCGGAACTGCGTCTTTCGCTCATTCAGGCAGAGATCGCAATGGCGTCGGGCGTCACTGCGAGGACGCTTCCGCCGGTCGACATACGCGATGCGGGCGCCCTTCTGCAGCGAGCGGGATTCGGCTTGCCGGTCGCCGATGTCGACCGCCTTCATTTGACCTATCCCGACCCGCTCGCAGCCATTGCCGAACTGCGCAGTCTCGGGGAAACGAACTGCCTTCGCGAGACTGCCCGAAGGCCGATCGTCCGGGCGGTTCTCGGTCGATGGCTCGAGATATGCGCAGGCGAGTTCACGGACAGACGCGGCCGATTTCAAATGACGCTGGATCTGCTCTTCCTGACGGGATGGGCACCACATGAGAGCCAGCAACAGGCACTCGCCCCGGGGTCGGCGGTCTTGCGACTCGTCGATGCGCTCAAGCCCGGCGGAGAGGGATAGTTGGGCTGTCACAGAAAAGGCGGAATGATGTCCGGATCCGCTTCAGTGAGATTCGACTCGCGGAGCGAGGCTGAGCGAGCCGCTGTCTGGCCCACGCACGAGCCGTCTTTCGAGAGCGGCACAACTGTTCGCGTAGGCTCCCCGAACACTGCGTGCGGGCTTCCACGGCTCGCGCAGATCGTAATGAAAGACCTCGTCCCGCTGTCCCCGATCATCCCGGGAAACATAGATGTCGACGAGGCAATTGCCGAAACTGTAGCGCCAGTACT
>JAGREZ010000293.1 GCA_020446285.1 Geminicoccaceae bacterium | reverse complement strand
CGCTCGCCGGGCAGTTCAATCTCACCTATCTCTTCATCAGTCACGATCTGGCGGTGGTGGAGGCGGTGAGCGACCGGGTGGCCGTGCTCTATTTCGGCTCGGTGGTGGAGATCGGCAGGGCCGAGGCGATCTTCAGCGCACCGCGCCATCCCTACACGAAACTTCTTGCCGAGAGTGCTCCTGTCGTGGGAAGGCCACTGCGCTCCGTCACCCACGCCGCCGGCGAACTGCCCGACCCGCTCGATCCGCCGCCGGGCTGCGCCTTTGCCAGTCGCTGTCCGCGCGCCGACGGGCTCTGCCGCGAGAGCGAACCGAAGCTCACCTCCGTTGGAGCCGACCAGCTTGCCGCCTGCCACCACCCCATCGAGGCCTGAGATCCGGATCAGCCGGCCGGTCCGGGTCGCCGAGGCGATCAAGGGCTGGGTGGTCGAGGAGGGGTTGCGCGATGGCGACCGGCTGCCGCAGGAACAGGAGCTGATGCAGCGTTTCGGTATGGCCAAGGGCACGATCCGCGAGGCCATGCGCATCCTCGAGGCCCAAGGGCTGATCCGCACGCGCACGGGTCCCGGCGGCGGCAGCTTCGTGAATGCGGTGGGCAAGGAACGCACCCGCGCGCTGCTCGGCAATTATTTCTATTTCAAGGACCTGACCATCGCCGACATCTACCAGCTGCGTCTGGCGCTGGAGCCGGAACTCGCCGCATCGCTCGCCGGCCGGCTGGACGGGGCGACGCTGGCCGAACTCGAGGCGGTGACGCTCGAATATGCCGAACCCTCGCGCACGCTCGACGAGGAACGCGAGCAGCACGTCGCCTCGCTTCGCTTCCATGCGCTTCTGGCCGAACGAAGCGACAACCCGCTGCTCGGCTTTCTCATCGACTTCATGGTCAACATGCTGGGTGACCTCACCGTCTATCGCAAGCTCTATGCACCGCCCAATGCCGAACTCCGGGCGAGGGGGCGTGACTATCAGCTCCAGCTCGTCCGGGCGCTGCGCGACGGCGATGGAGAGGCGGCACGCTCGATCATGACCGAACACATGCGCACCGCCCAGGCGCTCATGGAAAGTCAGGAGGCGGAAATGCTCCGTCGTTTCATCCCGGCACACGGTGCGGGCGGCGATCGCCCGCCGGTTCGCTGAAATACTCCTTCTCCTCCCGGCCGGCATTGACCACCCTCGCCGAAGACCGCATCAAGTGACTCTCTTCGGGTCGCGTTCGCTGCCGTTCGTGGCGAGCCCGCGAACGCGGCCCGTGCTTGTCTGTGTCTTGACGGGGAGGAAGGGACGCGTGACTTCGGACATCTTCAGCGGGCCCGCGCGCATTGCCGTGCTGGGCGCCGGTTCGCTCGGATCGGTGATCGGTGGCAGGCTGGCACAGGCCGGCAACGAGGTGCTGCTCGTCAATCGCAACCGCGATTTCGTCGAGACGGTCAATGCCGGCGGCCTCGTGCTGATCGAGCGCGGCGAGCGCGAGACGATAGCGTTGCGCGCCGCACGGGACGCCTCGAATGAAGAGCCCTTCGATCTCGTCATCGTGCTGGTCAAGAGTTTCCATACCGAAGAGGCGATGATGGCATCGGCCCGGCTGTTCGGCGATGATACGATCGTTCTCTCGCTGCAGAACGGGGTCGGCCACGAGGACACGCTCGCCCGGTTCGTGCCGGCCGGAAACCTGCTCGCCGGCAAGAGCTGGCTTGGCGGGCTCATGACATCGCCGGGGGTGATCGAGGCGAGCGCGATCGGTCGCGAGACCGTCATCGGCGAACCCTCGGGGCCAGTCAGCGAGCGCGCGCGGGCGGTGGCGGCACTGTTCGACGCGGCCGGCCTCGCAACCCGCGTTTCCGCCAATATCCGGGGTGTCATCTGGGACAAGCTTCTGGTCAATACCGCCACCGGCGCGCTCAGCGGCATCACCCGGCTCAATTACGGCAATCTCTACGATGTCGGGGAGATCGCCGGAATTGCCTGTGCCGCCGTCGCCGAGGGCATGGCCGTTGCACGCGCACTCGGCATCGAACTCTCGCACGCTGCGCCGGAGGATGTCTGGCTGTCGGTGAAGAACGGCCTTGCCTTCAATTTCAAGGCCTCGATCCTGCAAAGTCTGGAGAAGGGTTCGATCACCGAAATCGACCATATCAATGGTGCCATCGTCCGGGAGGGTGCGCGGCTCGGCATCCCGACCCCCGTCAACAGCACCCTCGTCGCCTGCATCAAGGGCATCGAACGTTCCCTTGCGCCGAAGAGCGAGGCGGATGTGCGCCGCGAGGCGGAAGGTTGACCAGTGCGACGGCGATCATGGTGACGATCATGCCGACGAGTGACAGGCCGGTCATGCGTTCGTCGAAGAGGAACCAGGCGATGGCGGCGGTCGAGGAGGGGACGAGGAAGAACAGGCTGGAGACGCGCGTCGCCTCGCCCCTGCGGATGAGCAGATAGAGCAGGCTGATCGCGCCGAAGGAGAGCACCAGCACGAGCCAGCCAAGCGCGAAGATGAAGCGCGGTGTCCAGTCGACATGGATGTCCTCGAACGCAAGCGCGAGGAGGAGGCAGAAGAGCGTGGCCGCGGCGAACTGGATGGCGCTGCCGCTGCGCAGGTCCATGCCCTGACCGTGACGCTTCTGCAGGATGGTGCCGATGGTCATGCCGATGAGGGCGGCGACGGAAAGGAGCACGCCGAAGGGGGTGCCGATGCCCTTTGCCAGCTTGTCGCCGACCACCAGTGCCACGCCGGCGACACCGAGCACGAGACCCAGCCATTGCCGTCTCCCGGTGGCTTCGTTGAGCAAGACGCTGCCGGTCGTGGCGACGAGCAATGGCTGGATGCTGACGATGAGCGCCGACGCGCCGGCCTCCACGCCGAGGCTGATCGAGGCGAATACGCCGCCGAGATAGATGCCGTGGACGAACAGGCCGATCGTCGCGTAGCGCAGGGCCTCCAATGCGTCGCGCGGCCATGCTGCGCCGGTGACGAGTGCGACGAGCGCGAGCACGGCGGCGACGATGCCGAAGCGAAGGGCGAGAAAGGTCATGGGCCCGGCGTCCGGCAGGCCGAGCCTCGCACCGATGAAGCCCGTGCTCCACAGGAGGACGAAGAGTGCCGGTATCGCCACGGACCAGACGAACGCGGACGGGCCGGCGGTGGTGCCGTGCGGCTCAGCCAAGCTCCAGCGCCTCGATTTCGGCCTCGGCATCGAGCCAGAGTGCCTCGGCCCTGCCGATCTCCTCTTCCAGAGCCGCAGCCTTGCGGTTCAGTCCGGCGATGTCGGTGCCGTCGAGATAGGTGTTCGGATCGGCGAGTTTCGCGTCGAGTTTCGCCTTCGTTCCCTGCAGCTTCTCGACCTCGCGCTCGGCATCGCGGGCGCGGGCGCGAAGCGGGGCGAGCTTCGCACGGCGGTCGGCGGAACTCATGCGAGCGGGGCTGGTGTTCGCTCCTGTGTCCTTCTTCGGCGACGGGTCGCCGCGGCTGGCGAGCAGCTCGCGGCGATAGTCTTCCATGTCGCCCTCGAATGTCCGCACGCGGCCGTCGCGCACGAGCCAGAGCGCATCGGCGGTGAATTCCACAAGCCGCCGGTCGTGGCTGATGAGCACGACCGCACCGGGAAAGGCGTTGATCGCCTCGACGAGCGCCTCGCGGCTGTCGATGTCGAGATGATTGGAGGGTTCGTCGAGGATCAGGATCTGCGGATCCTTCACGCACATGAGCGCGAAGCTCAGCCGGGTGCGCTCGCCGCCCGACAGGCTGCCGGCCACGGTCTCCGCCTTGTGCTGCACGAGACCGAAGCGGCCGAGCCGGGCGCGCAGCCTTTCCTCGGTGAGTTGCGGCAGGAAGTCGCGCAGATGCTCGATCGGTGTGCGGTCGGCGTCGAGCAGCTCGATCTGGTGCTGGGCGAAATAGCCGACCTCGAGATTGCGCGCGCGGGTGATCTCGCCGCTGATCGGCGGAAGCGAGCCGGCGAGCAGTTTCGCCAGTGTCGACTTGCCGTTGCCGTTGGCGCCGAGAAGGGCGATGCGATCCTCGGGATCGAGACGGAGATCGAGGCGCCGGAGAACGGGCCTGCCATCATAACCGACATCGATCCGTTCCAGTGACATGAGTGGCGGCGCCGGTACCGCGCTGCCGCCGAAATCGAAGCGGATTTCGGGCTCGGAGATCAGCTCGCCCGCCGGCCGCATGCGCTCCAGCATCTTGATCCGGCTCTGCGCCTGCCGTGCCTTGGAGGCCTTGTAGCGGAAGCGGTCGATGAAGGACTGGATGTGCCTGCGCGCCGCTTCCTGCTTTTCCCGCGCCTTTTCCTCGAGCATCATCCGCTCCGAGCGAATGCGCTCGAAGGAATCGTAGCCGCCCGCATAGGCCTTGAGCTTGCCGCCTTCGAGATGGACGATGCGATCGGGCACGCTGTTGAGCAGTTCGCGGTCATGGCTGACCATGAACAGGGTGCGCGGATAGGTGCGCAGATGCTGTTCGAGCCACATGGTGGCCTCGAGGTCGAGATGGTTGGTCGGTTCGT
>JAGREZ010000292.1:9525-14639 GCA_020446285.1 Geminicoccaceae bacterium | reverse complement strand
GGGCGAGAATGCCCCGCTGGAATCCACATCATCGGAGACCGGACCGCCGGACTCTGTATTTCCGGAATCCGCCCCGCCCGATTCAGCACCACCGAAGGCCCAGGGCCCACCACCCGACGGCTGAGCCACCCATCCACCTCCCGGAAGTCCCCGCCCGCGACGGAGCATCCGCCCTGCGGGTCCTGTGGCATGAACATTCCACATTTCGGGATTGATGGCGCGTGGGTAGTGTCCGGTCGGGGAGGATGCTGCCCGGCCTTCATGGCGAGCGCGGGCGTGGAGCTGCAGGACGATCCGCACGGGCCATGGTCGCGCCCGGCGGCCCGATACGCCACCTGATCCTGTCATCTACCTCACGGATGCCCTGCGGGCGGATGAGCTCCATGGTTCGGGCTTGCCGTTCTAGGAATTGCGTCGCTTCGGCCGTATCTCTGAAACCGGCCAACCGCACCGCGCCGCCGGGCAATGGGTGTTCATCACTCCCGATCAGGCGAAGACCCGCCAACCGGCTTGCCAGCGTGTCAACGAAATGCCGAGAGCCGCGATGCGAGGCAAAGGGGCCGGCGGGCTTCGTCAGCATTCCGCGGGGCGTCGCGGCTTCGGCAAAGCTGCCACGGGCAGATGAGGCGGCCCATGGTGTGGGCCTGCCGTTCCGGTGTTGCGGCTCTGCGGACGGCTATCCGTTGGCCGGTTCGGGGACCGCGTCGGCCCACGGATTGATGACTTCGGCGGTGCCGTAATGGTGATTGTCCACCTTGTCGCGGAGGACGGCGACCGGACAGGCATAGGAGTTGGGATAGACGCGCGCCTGGACGATGCGGGTTGGATGGTGTGCGGCGAGTGTCTCGGGAATGGGGCTCCAGAGATCGGCGCTGACGGTGACCAGATCGTCGCCGCTGACATCGACGCGCGGCTGGGCGAACGCCTCCTCGAGCGACATGTGATAATCGAGCACGAAGCTCAGGATCTGGGTGACGGCGGGCAGGATGCGGCGCCCACCCGATGCGCCGATGGCCAGCCGCACGGCCTCGTTCTCGGCGATGGCCGGGCACATGTTGGACAGCGGGCGCTTGCCGGCGGCGATGGAATTCGGCCGGCCGGGCTCGGGATCGAACCACATGATCCCGTTGTTCATGAGGATACCGGTCTCGGGCAGGACCACACGGCTTCCGAACAGGGACAGGAGCGTCTGGGTCAGGCACACCATGTCGCCCTTGGCGTCGACCACGGTGAGGTGACTGGTACAGGAACGCCCCGGACCGTCGCCCGTATCGCCCATGGTCGCAAGCCGCGTGGCATAAGCCTGCTTGAGGGAGGCGACATAGGTGAGGAAGGCATTCTCGTTCGGCCAGTCGCCGTCGAAGCGATGCTCGGCCATGAGCGAGAGCGCATGTTGCAGGGTCGAACCGGCATAGAGCCCCGGCATAGCGTGCACCATGGCGTCGCCATAGGAAAAGGTCAGCGGCTCCACTGTCCGCGCCCGGTAGCGGGCGAGATCGTCGGCCGAGATCGGCGAGCCGACGGCGGCGAGATCGCGTGCCAGCATGGTCGCCAGTTCACCCTCGTAGAAACCGCGGGGGCCTTCCGATGCGATCATCTGCAAGGTGTCGGGAAGCCGGTCGAGGCCGAGAAACGAGGTTTCGCCCGAGGCGGCGGGAACCGGCGGCAGTCCGCCCGGAAGAAAGCGCGCGGCACTGGTGGGAAAGCGCCGGAGATCCTGCGCTGCCGTCGTGACCAGGAGGGAGGTGAACCAGTCGATTTCGAGGCCCTGCACGGCAAGGGCGATGGCCGGACGGACGAGGCTCGCGAACGGCATGGTGCCGAGACGGTCGCAGGCAAGTGCGATACCGTCCAGATAGCCCGGAACGGCCATCGACAATGGCCCGCTCACATTGCAGTCATCCTTGACCGCCGCCCAGGGAAAGAGATCGTTCGCCCTGCCGTCGATGACGGGATAGTCGGCCGTATCGAGCTGGCGCGAGGCGATCATGCCGAAATCGAAGGCGGTGACCCTGCCGGTCTCGCCGTCGAGATGCAGCAACACGCCGCCACCGCCAAGGCCGCTCATCCATGGTTCGCAAGCCCCGAGCGCAAGCGACGCGGCAATCGCCGCATCGATCGCATTGCCGCCTTCGGCGAGGATGTCGGCGCCGACGGCAGCCGCCTTCCTGTTCTGCGCGGAAACGACGCCGCGCTTGGTACAGACGGCATGCTTGGTCAGCCGCTGGTTGGTCGCGAATGCCCCGTGCATGGGTGTCCCCCCGTTCTTTCCGGTCAGGAAACGGCGGCATTCCTTGCCGCTGCTCCCGACTGCCTTATGACCAGCAGCAGACTGCCGAGCAGGAGCGGAACGACCATGATGTTCATGACCTGCCAGCCGAGTGCGTCATGCAGGGCGCCCGATGCGCTTGCCGACATGGCGACCGCGGAAAACAGCAGAAGATCGTTCACCCCTTGCGCCTTGGCCTTCTCGGCGGGCGCGTAAGACCGCGTGAGCAGTGTTGTACCGCCGATGAACATGAAATTCCAGCCGATGCCGAGAAGACCGAGTGCGGTGGCGAAATGGAAGAGCTGCACACCGGAAAGATTGATCACCACCGCACCGAGAAGCAGAATGGCGCCGGCGCCGATCATCCTGTACTCGCCGAAACGTGCGATCAGCGCACCGGTGAAGAAGCTCGGCGCGAACATGCCGAGTACATGCCACTGGATGACGAACGCCGTGCTTTCGAAGAGATGGCCCTCGACCTGCATGGCCAGTGGCGTGGCGGTCATGATGAGGTTCATCGTCAGATAGGCGGCAATGGCGGAAAAGAGTGCCGTGATCGCCATCGGCTGGCGGAAGATCTCCCATGCCGAACGTACCGGACCGTCGAACTGCGCCTCGCCCATTCTCGGCAGGTCGAGGCTGAGCACGCAGGCAGCCGAGATCATCGCCAGCGCGGCGATGGAGAAATAGCAACCGGCAAAGAGGCTGCCATCGACCAGATCCTTGGTCAGCTTGGCCGTCTCCGGGCCGAGAATGGCAGCGACGATGCCGCCGGCGAGCACGAGGCTGATGGCGCGCGGCCGCGCCCGGCCGGTCGTGTCGAAGCGGTCGGCGGCATCCGAGGCGGTGAAGCGGTAGAACTGGCAGAAGGCGGAAAAGAAACCGTAGAGCGCGCTCGCGACGAGAAAGAGCGTGAAGCTCTCGATCATCACCGCGGTGGCGGCACAGAGCCCGGCGGCGATGCCGAAGAGACAACCGAAGGCGAGGCCGAGGCGCCTGCCGATGGCACGCATCAGATAGGAGGCCGGCAATGCCGTAACCATGCTGCCGAGAAACTGGAAGCCGAGCGGCAGGGTCGCGAGTGCGTGCATCGGCGCCAGTTTCAGACCCACCAGCGGCGAAGTGCTGATGAGCATGGTGTTGGCCATGAAGAACAGGGCCTGGCACACGGCCAGAATCGAAATGTTGCGAATGAGAGGCGGCGTCCACATGATGACGCTTCTCTTATACTGAACGGGACCGCTTGTCTCCCCGGGCAATCGCGTCCGGCACAGCATTCGCCCGGCTTCAGGCGGACTTCCACCTGATCGGACAGCCCGTGGACGGAACCTGCCCCGCCGGCCCCCTGCCCGTCCCGGCGACCAGGTGGCCGAAGATCCCGTGCATCACGAACCATCCGGCCGATGATGCCGCGCACAGTCTTCATACGACATCGATCCGGCGGATATCACCCGCCAGTCATCCACCCGACCGATGAAACCCGACCAGATCGTACACCTCCTCGATGACCGGATCGGCGATCGCGCGCGCGCGTTCGGCACCTTCGGCGAGACAGGCGTCGATCTGGCCCGGATCGGCCATCAGGCGGCGCATTTCGGCGGTGACGGGGCCGATTTTCTCGACCGTCAGGTCGGCCAGATCGGATTTGAAGCGGGAAAACTGGGCGTCGGCATATTCGGCAGCAACATCCTCGCGCGGGCGGTCGGAGAGGGCAGCGAAGATGGTGAGCAGGTTGGAAGCTTCCGGCCGGTTCTCGACATCCCAGGTGATGCCGTGATGCGGATCCGACTTCGCTTTCCTGATCTTGTTCGCGATCGCGTCGGCATCGTCGGTGAGGTTGATGCGGCTCATGTCCGACGGATCGGACTTGCTCATCTTCTTCGTACCGTCACGCAGTGACATGACGCGCGCCGCATCGCCGAGGATCATCGGTTCCGGCAACGGAAAGAAATCTTCGGCAAAGCGATTGTTGAACGAACCGGCAACGTCCCGGCTGAGCTCGAGATGCTGCTTCTGGTCCTCGCCCACGGGCACATGGGTTGCCTTGTAGGCCAGAATGTCGGCCGCCTGCAGGACGGGATAGACGAACAGGCCGGCCGGCGCCTTCTCGCGGTTCTTGCCGGCCTTCTCCTTGAACTGGGTCATGCGGTTCAGCCAGCCCAGCGGCGTCACGCAATTGAGCACCCAGGCGAGTTTCGCATGCGCATCGACCTGGCTCTGGTTGAACAGGACCGACCGTTTCGGATCGATGCCGCAGGCGAGCAGTGCCGCCGTGACCTCGCGGATGTTGGCGGCCATCGTCGCACGATCATGCACGGTCGTGAGCGCATGCATGTCGACGACGCAATAGACGCAGTCATATTCATCCTGCAACCTGACCCAGTTGCGGATCGCGCCGAGATAGTTGCCGAGCTGGATACCGTGGGTGGGCTGGATGCCCGAGAAGATTCGACCTTGCATCGCTTGTTCGCCAGTTCCGCTGAAACGTGTGACGTGTTTGGAGGCGCGCTTTTTGGGCCACACGGCCCGTCATCCGTCAAGGCTGCACGGAACGCCTGCGCCAATCGGACATCAACTGCCGCCAGACCTGCCGGCATGCTTGACCGTCGCGACGGGTCGGCCTTTCCTTTCCACATTGAATCCATACGAGGGAGAAGACGGGAATGTCGGGGAAGAAGGTTGCGGTGTTGACAGCGGCAGGGTCGGGCATGGGTGCGGCCTCGGCGCGGGCACTGGCCGGCAGGGGTCATGACGTCGTCATCCTGTCCTCATCGGGCCGGGGCGAGGCGCTGGCCGAAGAGCTTGGCGGGATCGGTCTCACCGCGAGCAATCAGGATGCCGGTGC
>JAGREZ010000292.1:8750-9390 GCA_020446285.1 Geminicoccaceae bacterium | reverse complement strand
GTCTATCTCATGCCGATGATCCGCATGGCGCGGCTGGTAACGCCGGTCATGGAGCGTCAGGGCAGGGGCTCGATCGTCAACATCACCACCTTCGCCACATTCGAGCCGGATCCTGCTTTCCCCACTTCAGGCGTTGCCCGCGCCGGCCTTGCCGCCTTCACCAAACTCTATGCCGACCGGTATGCGAGCACCGGCATCCGCATGAACAATGTCCTGCCGGGCTTCATCTCCAGCCTGCCGGAAAAGCCCGAGCGCACGGCGACGATCCCCATGGGTCGCTACGGCACACCGGACGAGATCGCCGAAACGGTCGCCTTTCTCGTCAGCGATGCGGCGAGCTACATCACCGGCCAGAATCTCCGCGTGGACGGGGCGCTGGCGCGCTCGGTGTAGGATTGGCTCCTCGCTTGCCGGCGTATCGGATCTTTTCGAAGGACCACCGAAACACGAAACTCATCGTGAGACGTCATCCATCGGGAGTTCGGGCGATGTATGTTGCCGCCGCCTTTCGCCAGACCGCCGGGGAAGCCTGGCAAATCGTCGAGGAGGCGCCCTTCGGTCTGATCGTGACCCATGGCGCCGACGGGCTGCGGGCCTCGCACACGCCGCTGCTGCGCGAGGGCGAAAACGCGCTCGTCGG
>JAGREZ010000292.1:5731-8689 GCA_020446285.1 Geminicoccaceae bacterium | reverse complement strand
GTTCACACCCATATCAGCCCGACATGGTACGAGGCGGCGCCCGCCGTGCCGACCTGGGATTATGTTGCGGCGCATCTCTCCGGCACGGTCGAGCTCCTGCGCGAACCGGAGGCCATCGAGGCCCTGCTTGCCGACATGAGCCGGCGCTTCGAGAGCGGCACCGGCTGGTTCCTCGACGATCAGCCGGCCAGCTATCGAAACGCGATGCTGCGTGGTGTGGTCGCCTTCCGCATCCATGTCGAGACCATCGAGGCAAGCCACAAGCTCTCGCAGAATCGCAGCGAAGCCGACCGGCGCGGCATCGTCGAAGGGCTCCGCGCCCGCGCTCAAGGTGACGATCTCGCGATCGCCGACAGAATCAGGACCGGGGCCGGCTAGTTTTTCCCGTCCGGATGGAACCTGTCCAGACGATCAGGAAATGCGGCGAGACAGGTCGAAAATGCAACTGCGGGGCCGTTCGGATCACTGCGCCGTGTAGCCGCCGTCCACCAGCACGGTTTCGCCATTGACCATGTCGGCAGCCTTGCTGGCGAGGAAGAGGACGACATCGGCGACTTCGGTGGTGGAGCCGAAGCGGCCCTGCGGGATCTTCGCCTTCATGGGATCGCCCTTTTCGGGCCTGCCCCAGACCATTTCGCCCATGGGTGTGAGGATGACGGTCGGCAGCACGGCGTTGCACTGGATGTTGTGCTTCGCCCATTCGATGCACATCGTCTTGGTCAGCGCGTTCAGGCCGTTCTTGGAGGCGGCATAGGCACCGTGATCCTGCAGGGCAAGCTGGCTCGTCTGCGAGGAGACATTGACGATCTTGCCCGAGCCGCGCTCGATCATCTGCGGTGCCAGCGCCTGGGCGAACAGGAAGGGTGCGCGAAGATTGACCGCCATGGTCATGTCCCACTTCTCGATGGTCGCATCGAGGAGTGGTTCGTTGAGGGCGATGCCGGCATTGTTGACGAGAATGTCGATCCCGCCCATCGCTTCGAGCGCCTCGGCTCCGGCACGCTTCACGGCTTCGCCATCGGCAAGGTCGACTGAGAGCGGAACGCAACGGCGACCGTGATCCTCGACCTGCCTCTTCACATCCCCGAGCCCGGCCGTATCGCGTCCCACGGCGACGATGTCCGCGCCGGCTTCGGCCAGTACGCGGGCGATCTCGAATCCGATGCCCTTGGTCGCACCCGTCACCACAGCCTTCTTGCCCGCGAGACTGAAACGTTCCTGAACCGTCATGGTCACTCCTCCCCTTTTTCTTCCATTGTCAATGCCGTCGCGATCCGCTGGTCAGCCGGCGCGCGGCAAATTCGCGATCGTCACCCGCGGGCAGGGCTACCTTCAGCCCGTAGACCACGGGGACGGGCTCGCCGTCATCCATCATGTCATCCCTCTACCCGCGACCGCTTTCAGGCCCTCGACCTTCGCAGCTCCGCCGTCATCTCGGCCATGACGGAAATGGCGATCTCCGCCGGACTGACAGCGCCGATATCGAGGCCGGCCGGGCCGTGGATCCGGGCGATGCGATCCTCGCCATGCCCGAGCGCGGCAAGGCGCTCGCGGCGTCCGGCATGGGTCCGGCGGCTGCCGAGTGCCGCAATGTAGAAAGCCTCCGAACGAAGGGCGACATCGAGTGCCGGATCGTCGAGCTTGGGATCGTGGGTCAGCGCCACGATGGCCGAACGCCGGTCGGGATCGAATCTCTCCATCGCTTCGTCGGGCCAGTCGCTGTCGAGATGCGTCCCGGGAAAACGCTCGCTCGTCGCGAACGCGCCGCGCGGATCAATGACCGTGACCTCGTAGCCGGCGAGCTTCGCCATCTCGACGAGTGCCTGGGAGATATGCACGGCACCGATGATCGCGAGGCGAAGCGGCGGGTTGAAGATCTGGATGAACGCGCGACCGGCGGCCAGAACCACGGCACGCGAACGGTCCTGACGCAGCGCGGTTTCAACCTCGGCAAGAGCATCCCCGCCGAGACTGCCCGAAACGGTTTCGCCCTCGACCACGAGCGCCTGTTCGTGGCTCTCGAGAAAGCGCACCAGTGCCACGCGCCGTTTCGCCGCGCGGGCGCCGTTGATACGCTCGAGAATGTCAGGTTTCATGCAAGCGCCTCGACATAGACCTCGACCCGCCCGCCACAGGCGAGCCCGACATCCCAGGCCTGCTCGTTGCTCACGCCGAAGGCGAGGAGCTTCGGATCGGCACCGTCCATGCACTCCCGTGCTTCCCGGATGACCGCACCCTCGATGCAGCCTCCGGACACCGAGCCCTGCATCCGGCCTTCATCGTCCACCACGAGCTGGCTTCCCGCCTGCCGCGGACTGGAGCCCCAGGTCGAGACGACGGTGGCGATGGCCACCTTGCGGCCTTCCTGCTTCCAGGCCTCCGCCGTCCTGAGAAGATCCTCGTCCATCAGCCGGTCCCTCCTTCCGATTGCCGCACCCATTCGCTGATACCTTCCGAACGACGGGTCGGTTGCTGTCCGAGAACGTCCGTCAGATCGCGAAGACTGGCGAGATTATGCACCGTTCTGAAATCATCGACATGGCGAATGATCGCCTTCGCCCCCTTCGTGATCGGCTGGTAGCCATCGAAGCGCAGCAGCGGATTGAGCCAGATGAGGCGCCGGCAGCTCTTGTGCAGCCGCTCGATCTCCACCGCGAGCCCCTCGCCCGCGTCGCGATCGAGCCCGTCGGTGATCAGCAGCACCACCGGCCCCTGCCCCAGCACCCGCCTCGACCATTCCATGTTGAATGTGCGCAGCGCGTGACCGATGCGCGTTCCGCCCGACCAGTCCTCGACGATCCCGCCGATCTTCGCGAGCGCGATATCGACATCCCTGTGCCTGAGATAGCGGGTGATGTTGGTGAGGCGCGTGCCGAAGACGAAGGAATGCACCCGGTCGCGGTCATTGGTGATCGCGTGCATGAACAGCAGCAGCATGCGCGAATAGCGGCTCATCGA
>JAGREZ010000292.1:423-5651 GCA_020446285.1 Geminicoccaceae bacterium | reverse complement strand
CCACGAAGCGACTGGCGGAGCGTGCGCCGCATGTCGATCCGCCGGCCCTGCGGATGGAGGGCGAAACGCCGCGTCGGTATTTCCATGATCGGCAGGCGGAGCCGCGCGATCTCGCGCCGGGCATCGTCGAGCTCGGCCGCCGACATCTGCTCGAAATCCATCTCCTGCAGCAATTCCCTGCCCGACCAGGTCATGACCGCATCGAACTCGATCTCGGTCTGTTCCTCCTCCTCCGGCGCCTCGCCCTCACCCGGCGACTTTTCCGGCGCCATCGCCTCGGCGATCCGGCGATTGACCTCCTCGGTCGGCTGCGGTTCCTCGGGCTGCAGGGTCGGCAGAAGCATGTGCATCATGCGTTCGAGCAGTCTCGGATCGCGCCAGTAGACATGAAAGCACTGGTCGAACAGTTCGCACTGGTCCTGCCGGTTCACGAAGACCGCGAACAGTGTCCAGTACAGATCCTGACGGCTGGCCACGCCCGCGACCTCGACCGCGCGCAACGCGGCGAGCACCTGACCCGGACCGACCGGCAGACCGGCCGTCCGCAGCGTCCGGGCGAAATGCATGACGTTGCGCGCAAACCGCCCGGAGTGACCGGGCGGATCTCCCGCGGACGGGCGGGGCGCTTCGCCCGTCACGGCCGCAGGCCGCGTGTCGCTCACCTTTGCCCCGCCTCCATCCGCATGTTGATCTCGCCAAGGATCTTCGCCGCCTCGCTGCCCTGGATCCGGGCGATGTCGTCCTGATATTTGAGCAGAGTTCCGAGCGTGTCGCTGACGACATCGGGGGTGATCTCGAGAACGTCGAGCGTCGTGAGCGCGCGCGTCCAGTCCAGCGTCTCCGCAACGCCCGGAAGCTTGAACAGGTCGCGCCGGCGCACCTCGTGGATGAACTCGACGATCATCCGCGCCAGCTTTTCCTCCACGTCGGGCAGACGTACGCGAATGATCTCCAGTTCCCGCTCGACATCGGGATAATCCACCCAGTGATAGAAGCACCGACGCTTGAGCGCATCATGGATCTCGCGTGTGCGGTTGCTGGTGATGATGACGATCGGCGGCTCTTCGGCCCTGATCGTGCCGATCTCGGGAATGGTGATCTGGAAATCCGACAGCACCTCCAGAAGATAGGCCTCGAACGGTTCGTCGGTCCGGTCGAGCTCGTCGATGAGCAGCACCGGCGCTCCACCCTCGCCGGCGTCGAGCGCCTGCAGGAGCGGACGGCGGATGAGAAAGCGTTCGTCGAAGATGTCCTGTGCGAGACCTTCCCGGCTGGTATCGCCGGCAGCCTCGGCAAGACGGATCTCCATCATCTGTCGCTGATAGTTCCACTCATAGACAGCCGAGGCGATATCGAGGCCCTCATAGCATTGCAGGCGCACCAGCCGCCGGCCGAGGCTCGTCGCGAGAACCTTGGCGATCTCGGTCTTGCCCACACCGGCCTCCCCCTCGAGGAAGAGCGGACGGCCGAGACTGAGGGAAAGGAAGGTCGCGGTCGACAGTGGCCGGTCGGGCACATAGTCGGCCTGACGCAGGAGATTGACGGTTTCGTCGATGGAACGAGGCAGTGCCTTGGTCATGTGTTCCGGGTTCCGATTGGGCTCGAGGCGCGGATTTCTGTCATTGATGGGTGCCACAACCGATCGCCGCGGTCCAGTGACACCCTGTCCCGTTTCATCCTCGCCGCATCCGCGCAGGCGGGAAAACAGCATCACCCGGCGGGAAACCACGCCTTTGCGGCGTTTCCCATCTTTCAACGAATGATTGATCCGGCTACGCTTGCAGCTCGCAATCGGCAACAGGACACAATCGCCTGACAGGTGAAGGGCAAAAGACACTCGATCATGGCGTTGAGCAGAAATTCGATCGGCTATTTCGTTATCGCCCTCGTGACACTCACCCTCGGTGCCGTGACCGCGCTCGTCTTTATCACCATGAAACGTCATGATATCGGTGAGCCCGGCTATATCGTCAATCCGGCATTCCACATGGCCAGCGACCACCTCCTGTACGCGGAGCCCATACCACCCGGATGGGAACGGCTCGGCACCAAGGGGCGGGTGATCTTCCGCGGCGACGAGGTTACCATCGAGAACGACCGGCCGACGCAATCGGTCGGCATCGAACAGACCATCGAACTGCCCATGGACGTACGCGCGTTCGAACTCGCGGCAACCATCCAGCTCGCGCTCGGCATCGGCGGCGACAAGTCGTGGGAACGGGCCCGTGTCGATCTCGTCGGCATTCGCGACAATGGCAGCCGGGATTTCAGCCGCCCGCACAAGCTGTTCGAAGCCGTCGGCACACGCCCCGCGCTGGAATACCGCAAGATCGTGGAGGTCGCTCCGGACATCCGCACCGCGACGCTTTCGGCCCGCCTCGCCAAGACGACCGGCCGGCTGACGTTGTCCGGCATCACGCTCAGCCCGGCCGTGGAACGGACCGAATTCACCCGCGCCTCCCTCTGGGTACGCAGCGGCTGGCTCGGCCTGCTGCTCGTCACCGGTGCATGGTTCATTGCCACCGCAGCCCACAGGCCCGCGGCGATCACCGCCGTGACGCTGGTCACGATCGGTGGCGTGTTCGCGCTCATGCCCTATGAGGTCAAGGAACCCGTCATGGGCCTGCTCGCACCCGTGACCAGCAGCGCCGACCAGAGCGAGCGCGAATGGACCGATCGGGCTCTGCACGTCGTCGCCTTCCTGATACTGGGCTTTCTCGTTCGCGTCGCCCGCCGCCGGGACCATGTGCGCAAGCTCGCCATCCCGCTTGCCGTCGTCACGCTTCTGACCGAGTTGCTGCAATCGGTGTCGACCGGCATCGGCATGGACGATCTGGTCGATGCCGTCGCCAACCTGTTCGGCATGACCGTCGGGCTGGGAGTCGGACAGGATTATGTCCGCAAATATTATCGCCGCCGGCGCCGCTCCTCCCGCCACCGGCATCGCAAGCATGGCAGCCGTCATCGAAGCGGGGACGCCGGCACGCATGATGATTCCGACCTCGAGCCGGATCTCCCAAACGAACCGAGCCTCGCCAACGAGCCGATCAACAACCGATGAAAGTCACGCACAATCCGGCCGCGGCAAGACTGCGCCAGCTTCTCGCTCAGGATCGCCTGCACGTCATGCCGTGCTGCTTCGATGCGCTTTCGGCACGGATGATCGAACAGGAAGGTTTCGAACTGACCTTCATGTCGGGCTTCGCCGCGTCGGCCGCGCGCATCGGCGAGCCCGATCTGGGCCTCATGTCGTTCGCCGAGGTTCAGGACCATGCACGGCAGATCTGTGCCGCCACCTCCATCCCGGTGCTCGGCGATGGCGACACGGGCTATGGCAATGCGATGAACGTCCGCCGCACGGTGGACGGGATGGCGCGGGCGGGCTGTGCCGCGGTGATGATCGAGGACCAGATCGCCCCCAAACGCTGTGGTCATACACCCGGCAAGGAAGTGGTGGGACGCGAGGAGGCCTTCGACCGCATCCGCGCGGCGGTCGATGAACGCGAAGCCGGCAGCGACATCCTCATCCTCGCGCGCACCGACGCCCGTCACGCGCACGGACTTGGCGAGGCCATCGAGCGGGCATTCAGGTTCTCCGAACTCGGCGCCGATATCCTCTTCGTCGAGGCGCCCCGCTCGGTCGACGAGATGCGCACGCTCTGTGCCGAACTGCCGGGCGTCAAGATGGCCAACATCCTCGAGGGCGGCCTGACGCCCAACCTGCCTGCGGACGAGCTGCACGATATCGGCTACCGGATCGCCGCCTATCCCCTCACCCTGCTATCGGCGGCGATGAAATCCATGCTCGAAGCGCTCGCCGCCCTTCGCGAGGGACGCAGCCGCACCTCACACCTTCTCGACTTCGGCGAACTTCGCAAGCGGATCGGCTTCGACGACTATTACGAACGTTCCGGCCGCTACGCGACATCGAGACGTCCCGGCACTTGAGAATATCCGCGCTTGCAGGCAGTGTCAGCGCATGAACCTGCTCTATTTCGCCAATCCGATGTGTTCATGGTGCTGGGGGTTTTCGCCCGTGGTCATGGCCCTGCAGGCCCGCCGCGAGCAATACGGCCTGACCGTCGCGACCGGGCCGCTCGGAGCATCGGCCAATCGTCCCATGCGGGACAAGGACAAGGCCGCCGTGCGCGAGCACTGGCAGCATGTCGAGGAGCTCACGGGCCAGCCGTTCGACCACTCGTTCTTCGAGCGCGAGCGGTTCGTCTACGATACGGAACCGGCCTGCCGCGCGCTCGCACTCCTGCGTTCATCCTATCCCGCCCTCGCTCCGGTCTTCCTGCAACGCCTGCAGGAGCGGTTCTACGCCCACAATGACGACATCACCGACCCGGATCGCCTCGCGGCGATTGCCGGGGAGTTCGGGCAGGATCCGGTGTCCTTTCGTGAAGAACTCGATGATCCGCGGCTTGCCGAAGCCGTGGCCGCGGAGTGGCGGCAGACGGCATCGATGCGCGTCACCGGCTATCCGATGCTCCTCGCCCTCGACAATGGCAAGGCCCATGTCCTCGCCATCGGCTGCCAGACACTCGCGCATGTCGAGGCGCAGCTGAGCGGCATCGGCACCGCCGGCGCGGTGCCGGATGTGTGAGTGAGCGGCGAACCTACGAGAGATAGCGCTGTTCGAGATGAGCGAGGAAATCCTCCACGCCGAGCGGCTTTCCGGTCGCCGTTTCAACGAGTTCGTCGAAGGAAACGCTCGATGCCCTGCCATGCACATGCTCGCGCAGCCAGCCGAGCAGCGGGGCGAAATCGCCCTCGGCGATGTGGTCGAGCAGATCCGGCGTGGCGGCGCGCGCCGCCTTGAAGAGCTGTGCCGCAAGCACGGCGCCAACGGTGTAACTCGGGAAATAGCCGAACGCACCGATGGGCCAGTGAATATCCTGCATCACGCCGTCGCGGTCAGTGTCGGGCCGGCGGCCGAGCAGTTCCTGCATGCCGTCATTCCACGCACCGGGAAGGTCGCTCACCGCCAGATCACCCTCGATCAGCAATCGCTCCAGACGGAAGCGGAGAACGATATGCAGGGGATAGGTGAGTTCGTCCGCATCCACGCGAATGAGGCCGCGTTCGACGCGCGAATAGAGCCGGACGAGGTTCGCCGGCTCGAATGCCTGCTGGTCTGCGAACGCATGTTTGAGGCGTTCACCCATGAAGCCGATGAATTGCGGCGAACGGCAGGCCTGCATTTCCATCAGCAGCGACTGGCT
>JAGREZ010000292.1:0-373 GCA_020446285.1 Geminicoccaceae bacterium | reverse complement strand
CCCATGCCCGCGGCAGGCCCGCTTCGTAGAGCGCATGCCCGGTTTCATGCAGCACGCCCATGAGTGCCGAGACGATCTCGTTTTCCCTGTAACGGGTGGTGAGCCTGTGGTCGCCCGGTACACCGCCGCAGAAGGGGTGCGCGCTCTCGTCGAGGCGCCCGTGATCGAAATCGAAACCGATCCGCTCCATGAGTGAGCGGGCGAGTTCGCGCTGCCGTTCAAGGGCAAACGGTCCCTTCGGCTCGACCGGCGGCTGCTGCCGTGCGAGCGCGTCGTCGATCATGCCGGGAAGGCGCTCTTCCAGCGGCGCGAACAGCGCCTCGATCGTCTGCCGTCCGAGGCCGGGCTGAAAGGATTCGAGACAGGCATCGTA
>JAGREZ010000291.1 GCA_020446285.1 Geminicoccaceae bacterium | reverse complement strand
CGCCGAACTCGAACGGGCCGTCGGCCGCCTGCGCACGCTGTTCGAAGCGAGCCGGGCGCCGCTGCGGGCCGCAGCGGGGCAGATGGCGCCGACGGCATGAGGACGCAAGCCGGTTCCGCAGCCCCGAATTGAAGATCAGTCTTGTATTTTCGGGCCTGTCTTGTTCTTTGATCCGAAGGAATCAACGGGAGGAGATGGGCTCATGGAAATCACCCGGGCTGTCGATTGTACCACCAGGCGCGGGAATGACGCCTGGTTCACGGGAACGGTGTGGCAGGATCCGATTGTCGAGGCTCCCGATCCGGCGCGTATCCGTGCCGTTCGTGTAACCTTCGAACCGGGTTCGAGAACCGCATGGCATACGCATCCTCTCGGTCAGACACTCCATATCGTTTCCGGCACCGGTCGCGTCCAGACCTTTGGCGGTGGGGTGCGCGAGGTTCATGCCGGTGACACGGTGTGGATTCCGCCGGGCGAGAAGCACTGGCATGGCGCCACGCCGACACAGGGCATGGTGCACATCGCTCTGCACGAACATCTCGACGGCAAGCATGTGGACTGGATGGAACCCGTTTCGGACGACGACTTCAACGCTCAGCCGGGCTGAGTGCCGAACCGGCTCCGACGGGCGGGTTCCATCTGTCCCGATGCTCCTACTGAAGCGTGATGAGCTGCATCAGGAGCTCGATCTCGTTCTCAGCGGGAATCACATCCTTGTCACCGGCGCCTTCGAAAGGGGTGGCGTGCTCCGCCAGACCCTGCGCCGCCTGCTGCATTCCCGCCTGGGCCGCCTGTGCGGCCTGGGTTGCGGCGGGAGATGGCGCGCCATCGGTCAGGTCCTTGAGGACATAGCCGCGTCCCCAGACCGTCTCGATATTGTGCTTGTTGTGATTGATCGCCGAAATCTTCTTCCTGAGCTTGCAGATGAAGACGTCGATGATCTTCTGTTCCGGCTCGTCGCCGCCACCATAGAGGTGATCGAGAAAGATCTCCTTGGTGAGCGGCTGACCGCGCCTGAGCGCCAGCAATTCGAGGATCGTGTATTCCTTGGCGGTCACCTTGAGCGGTACGCCATCGATCTTGACCGTGCGGGCGGCGAGATCGAGCGTCATGCGGCCGAGCTTGATCTCCGGGGCCGCGTGGCCCTTCGAACGGCGCACGATCGCGTTGACCCGGGCGACGAACTCGGCCTTGACGATCGGCTTGGTGAGATAATCGTCGGCGCCGGAAGTCAGCGAGCGCACCGTTTCCTCGGAACTGTCATTGCCGGAAACGATGATGACCGGTGTCTCCACCTTGGCGTTGCGCATCCGGCGCACGAATTGCGCCCCGTGCATGTCGACCAGCTGCAGGTCGACGACGGCAATATCGAAATCGTATACCTTGGACAGTTCGAGCCCTTCTTCGCCGCTTTCCGCGGTTTCGACAACCATTCCTTCCTCTTCCATGATTCGCCGGAGCAGGGTCATGGAGACAGGATCGTCTTCCACCAGCAAAGCTCGCATGTGCCAACCTCAAGTTGTATATTTACGACTCTGTTAACCATAGAGGATTCGAATCGCAAAATTCAACCAATACTTTCTTTTTTATCACACTATATAACCAATAGTAGAATATCATTCCTGCGCGAGATTTGCTAGCCGTCAATATTGCATTCGGGTGTCTGCTCTGCCTCGGGCGCATTCGCGGCGTTGCCGTTCTTCACTTGCGCGAGAACAGCACCATTCCGCTGATGACGAGTGCGGTGCCGGTGGCTTCGAGGAGGCCGAAGGGTTCGCCGAGGAGGGCGGCGCTCATGGCGATGGTGAAGAGCGGCCCTGCATTGCCGATGACCGCCGTTCCGTCCGCGCCGATCCGGCCGAGGGCGAAATTGACGAGATAGGATGGAATGACGGTGGCGAAGATCGCGAGCAGAAAGGCGATGAGGAGTACCGGCGCAGGCGCACCGGTCAGGGTGGCGACGGGATTCGAGGCGAGGAAGTAGCCGCACAGGCCGATGGCGGCGCTGGACATGGCGATGGAGGTGTAAAGGGTCGCGCCGACCTCGCCGACGAGTTTCCGTCCGAAGAGCTGGAAGAGCGAGAAACAGAAGGCGGCGCCCGTCACCAGTGCCGTCCCGAACAGGATGCCGCCGCCGGTATCATGGCGCAGATTGCCGACGAAGACGATCGCGAGGCCGGCATAGGCGACGAACATGGCCGGCAGGGTCAGGCGCCGCAGCGGCTGGTCGAAGAACAGCGCTCCGAGAATGACAACGAAGATCGGATAGGTGAACAGCACGAGGCGCTCGAGCTGGGCGGTGATGTGTTCGAGGGCGATGAAGTCGAGCAGGCTGGCGATGAAATAGCCGAGAAGCCCGTTCGCCATGATCGCCACGAGGAGACGCGGCGAGAGTGTCGCGGCGCGCCTCACGGCAAAAAGGCCGATTGCGAGATAGAAGGGCAGGGACATGGCCAGCCGCAGGGCGAGAAGCGTGATCGCGTCGACGCTGCCATCGGCATAGGCGAACTTGATGAGCACGGGTTTGGTGGAAAAGAGGGCGGCACCGACGACCGCCGCGGCAATCCCGGCAAGATCGGCCCGGTCGCGGGTCCGTGTGGCAGCCAATGGTGATCGTTCCGACATGAAGCGCATTCCTGTCCCGGATGAGGCCGGCATGACGTCGACCCGGCGATCAGCTATCCACGCTCTCCGGCTGCAGGGCAAGTCCCCGGATCCGGCTGTTGTTTTCGCCGTGGGTGGCCTGTCGAGGGAACAATTGCCGCGCGCGACGAATGCTGCCATGTTTCGCACAACTGTGGAGCATGTCCGGATTTCGTGTCCGGCTGTTGTCAGCAGAGCCGATGAAATGACATGTCGTTCCCGGAGAATATTGCATATTGTGCAAATTGCGGATGTGCGTGACTTGTGTCGTTTCGCATACATCTTTGCAGTGGCTTTCGCCCTGTCTGCCTTCGTCGCTCATGAGGCCTGGTCTCGTGGCAGCCTGACATCGGTCCATCCGGTTCTGGGGCAATTGACGACAGAAGATGGCCTGCCTTCAGGCGTTGTCTACGACATTTTCGAAGACAGCCGGGGGTGGGTCTGGGTCGGTACCGATGGCGGTCTCGCCCGTTTCGACGGAAGGCGTTTCCAGACCTATCTTCCGGGCAACCGGCCCGGCGATCTCGGCACCAATTTCATCAACAAGATCATCGAGGACGCGCAGGGGCGCATCTGGGTCAGCGGCTGGGGCGGCGGCCTGCATCTGTATGATCCCCTGACCGATGACTTCACCCGGTTCCGCCATGATCCCGGTGATCCGTCGTCCATGCCGAGCGACAATCCCCAGGATCTGCTCGTCGACAGATCCGGTCAGCTCTGGATCGGAACATTCGGCGGCGGACTGGCGAAGCTGCTCGCCGATGGAGGGCATTTCGAACGGATCACCCCGCCTGCGGACATCGAAGTCGACCCGCGCGTCTGGCTGATGGCCGAGGACCGTGACGGGCGGTTCTGGATCGCGACCTGGGGCGGGCTGTACCGTTTCGATCCGCAAGGCAATGAATGGGAGAAGATCGTCGATGACCGGGAACTGGACCCGCCATTCGACGATCGCATCCTCTATCTCAGGATCGATTCCCGCGATCAGTTGTGGATCGGGACATGGGGAGGGATGTATCGCGTCGAATGCCGGAACGACAGGACAAGGACCGATTGTCGCGAATTCAGGTTCGAACGCCTGACCAACGGTGCGAAGCATGCCGGGAAGATTCCGTCTGGCGCGGTCTGGCATATCGAGGAGGTGGATGCCGGCCGTCTCTGGTTTGCCGATAACGAGGGCATCGGCGAATATCGTCTCGGCGAGGAAACGCTCCGTCGCATTCCGCTCAACGACAACAACTGGCCGGCTCCGATCACGACGATGATGTTCGCCATCGAGCGGGCCCGCAACGGAAACATCTGGCTGGGTGGCCAGTATCCGAGCCTTTTCTATTTCGACAGTCACCAGCGTGTATTCGACAATATCATTCACACCGCCAGTGGCGATCCGCTGGGTATCATCGTCGATATTTCCATGACGGACGATGACCGGATCTGGCTCACGAACGGCTCCGGCGAGCTGTTTGTCGCTCACGCTGACAATTTCGATTTCGGGAAGGTCGATCTCAAGGGAATAGGCGATCACAAGGTGGTTCTGACGAGGCCGCTTCGCGACGGCGGTCTTCTCCTCACCATCGCCGGCAAGGGTGCCTGGAAAATGGACGCCGATACCTTCGAGGTGACGCGGATCGAGGTGTCTGATCCACCACCGGGATTCGAGTTGAACAACATCGCGATGGCGCTGGAACTGCCGGATCGCAGGATCCTGTTTGCCAGTCTGGACGGTTTGCTGGAGGTGGATCCGCTCACCGGCGACAATCACCAGATCAAGGCAATCGTGAACGGCAGGAATCTTCTGGCCGGGACGATACACAATACCATCGTCCACGATGAGAGGAAGAACCGGATCCATGTCGGAATGCAGAATGCCGGATTGATCTCGGTCGATCTCGCTGACCCTGCGAATTTCGTTTCCTACAGATATGACAGGAATGACCCGAATTCCCTCAACAGCGACTATGTCCGCGATATCGCGCTCGATGATGATGGGAACATATGGGCCGCGACGACCATGGGTATCGCCCGCATCGATGCGGGAACGGGCGTCGTTTCGAGACTGGCCGGAAATCACCGCATCACCGAACTGGCCTCCTACTGCATCACCGTCGATCATGCCGGAGGCATCGTTTTCAGCGTTCCGGCCATCGGCGTCGGAAGGCTGGATCCGGCTGCCGGCCAGATCGATTCATTCGCTTCGGATTCCGGGCTGGGCAGCGGCATGTCGGCCTATGCGAACTGCGAGAGCCACGGCGATCTTGTGGTCATCGGGCGGCCCTTCGGCCTGACACTCATGGCCTACCGGGAGCTGGACGATTATCGAACGCCCTCCGATGTCGTCGCCAGTATCGTCAATATCGAATCCGGGAACCTGCAGGCGCTGCTCGATACGGAAGGCAGGGAGGTGCCCGTCTGGGATGCGAGGACCATCCAGATCGGCTCTTCCGGCGGCAGCATCCGGCTGCGTCTTGCCGTTCTCGGCCAGACGCCCGACTGGAATGGCCGCATAGCCTACAGATTGTATGAGGCGGG
>JAGREZ010000290.1:4677-6327 GCA_020446285.1 Geminicoccaceae bacterium | reverse complement strand
GGGTCGAACTGGCCGGGCCCGAGGTTCCGGCGATGGACGGGTCGGCCCAGCCCTTCGTCTTTCTCATCGAATGCGCGGGAACCGAGGAACAGGACCGGCCGCGCACGGTGATCCGGTTGAACAGGGCCATCGAGGTGCAGCACGGCGAATCGCTGTGCAAGCTCGTGCCGGCTGCCGAACGCTCGCTGCATTGCCGCATAGAATTCTCCTCGCCGCATGTCGGTATCCAGGAAATCTCGCTCGCCTTCGAGGGCGACGGTTTGCGTCACGAACTGGCACCGGCTCGAACCTTCGGTTTCGAAGCGGATGTGGAGGCACTCAGGGCCCGTGGTCTCGCCCGCGGCGGGTCACTGCGCAATGCGGTGGTGATCGGTGAGGGGGGCGTACTCAACGGTGAAGGTCTGCGCTTCGCCGACGAATTCGTTCGCCACAAGATGCTCGACGCCATCGGCGACCTTTCTCTCGCGGGCTGCGTGATCGAGGCGCGCTATGTGGGTATTCGCCCGAGCCACAGGCTCAACAATCTTCTCCTGCGGCGTCTGTTCGAGGAGACTTCGGCGTTCGAGGTCGTGCATGGCGAACTCTCGCGAGCGGCGCCGCCGATGAGGGCGCTGCCCGTACCCCCGGTGGCGCTGAACAGCTGAAACCGGCCTGCCTTCCGGCCGGCAGCGGGCGGATGGCGGTTTGACCGGCGTCACAAGGGAATACAACGCGCAGTGGAAAATGATATAAGGGTCACACTGCGAATCGAAAATCGCGAATATCGATAACGTTCCGCCGCTCATGGATACTCACAAGACGTTTCGGACGTTGCGGACACCGCGTCCGAATGGGAAAGTCCCGTTAATCAGGACTGTCGGGAGAAAACGCCGCTCGCCATGACATGAAGGGCAGCGTTGCTCCTGTTTTTCGTATAACGCTTGAGGGTGTGTCGATGTCGGGATTGTCGCAGAAAAGGGTCCTCGTCACGGGAGGTGCCGGCTTCATCGGCAGCTTCATCTGCGAGAGGCTCGTGAATCAGGGCTGCGAGGTGCTCGCGGTCGACAACTACTATACCGGCCGCCGTTCGAACGTGGCCCATCTGTTCGAGAAACCCAATTTCGAGATCATGCGTCACGACGTGACGTTTCCGCTCTATGTCGAGGTCGATGAGATCTACAATCTCGCCTGTCCGGCGTCGCCCGTGCACTACCAGTTCGATCCGGTGCAGACGACCAAGACCAGCGTGCATGGCGCCATCAACATGCTCGGGCTGGCGAAGCGGACCAAGGCCCGCATTCTTCAGGCGAGCACTTCGGAAATCTACGGCGATCCCAATGTTCACCCGCAGCCGGAAGGCTATTGGGGGCATGTCAATCCCATCGGTCCGCGCGCCTGCTATGATGAGGGCAAGCGTTGTGCCGAGACCCTCTTCTTCGATTATCACCGCCAGCATGGCGTACAGATCCGGGTCGCGCGCATCTTCAATACCTACGGCCCGCGCATGCATCCCGACGATGGGCGTGTCGTCTCGAACTTCGTCGTCCAGGCGCTGCGCGGCGAGCCCATCTCGATCTATGGCAATGGCGAGCAGACACGTTCCTTCTGCTTCGTCAGCGATCTGGTCGATGGCCTGATCCGGCTGATGGAATCGCCCGACGACATCACCGG
>JAGREZ010000290.1:1766-4624 GCA_020446285.1 Geminicoccaceae bacterium | reverse complement strand
GCCAAGACCGGCTCGAGGTCGCCGATCATCGAACTGCCGCTGCCCGAAGACGATCCGCGCCAGCGCCAGCCGGATATCGAACGCGCGCGCACGCTTCTGGGCTGGACGCCAACCGTCGCGCTCGAGGACGGTCTCGAGCGGACCATCGACTATTTCGACAGACATCTGGCCAGCATGCGGACCGTTTGAAAAGAAAGAACAAGAAAAATGGGTGAGACGATTCTCGTCGTTGGCGGCGCCGGCTATGTCGGCAGCCATGCCGCCAAGGCCTTGGCAGTGTCTGGTTATCAACCTGTGGTTGTTGACAATCTCTCCACCGGCAATCGCTGGTCGGTCAAATGGGGGCCGCTGGAGCTCGCCGACATGCACCGTCCGGACCAGCTCGCCGACATCTTCCGCCACTATCGACCGGCGGGCGTGATGCACTTCGCCGCCGATGCGCTCGTCGGCGAGTCGATGCGTCACCCGGCACGCTACTACCGCAACAATGTGCTCGGCACCCTCAATCTGCTCGACGCCTGCAGGGCGGCCGACTGTCGCAACCTGATCTTTTCCAGCACCTGCGCGGTCTATGGCACGCCCGAGACCATGCCGATCACCGAGGACACGCCGAAGGATCCGGTCAATCCGTACGGGGCGTCGAAGCTGATGGTGGAGCGCATGCTCGCCGATCATGCGATGGCCTATGGTCTCCGCCATGCAGTGCTGCGCTACTTCAATGCTGCCGGCGCGGACCCCGAAGGCGAGATCGGCGAGAGCCGTCTCGTCGAGACCCATCTCATTCCGCTGGCCATCGATGCCGTTCTCGGCAGGCGACCGCCCCTGTGCATCCTGGGCTCCGATTTCCCCACGGCCGACGGCACCGCCATACGCGATTATGTGCATGTCAGCGATCTCGCCATCGCTCATGTCCGCGCCCTCGAGCAGCTCATCGCCGGCAGCGGGTCGTTCACGCTCAATCTCGGATCGGGTACCGGCCATTCGGTCCGCGAGGTGGTCGACTGCCTCGCCCGCGTCTCGGGTCGCGATGTGCCGCACACCGTCGGGGGCCGCCGGCCGGGCGATCCGCCCGTCCTCGTCGCCGATGTCACCGCCGCGCGCCGTCATCTCGGCCTCGGGTTCGAGGCCAGTCTCGACCGCATCGTCGAAACCGCCTGGAACTGGAGTTCACGCGCGTAGCGGAGGCCTGTCCGCCTGCGGGACGTACTTGCGGGCTTGCCCTTGCGCGCGAAGCGCTTATCTCCGGTGCAGCGATCTTCATGGATGACACCGGAAACGTCTCATGACCGATATGGCGACCAGACCCGCCGACCATCCGAATGCGCCGAGGGGAAGGGTCGGGCTGGTCCTGCTCAATCTCGGCACGCCGGATGCCACCGACTACTGGTCGATGCGACGCTATCTCAACGAGTTCCTCTCCGACAGACGGGTGATCGACTATCCGCGCCTGCTCTGGCAGCCGCTCCTGCAACTCGTCATTCTCTCCAAACGCCCGTTCAGCTCCGGCGAGGCCTATCGCTCGATCTGGAACGATGAACGCGACGAGAGTCCGTTGCGCACCGTCACCCGCAGTCAGGCGGAGAAGGTCGCCGCGCGCCTCGCCGGTGTGGCGGGCGACCGCCTCGTCGTCGACTGGGCGATGCGCTACGGCAATCCCTCCACGCAATCGGTGATCGACCGGCTCGTCCGCCAGGGCTGCGACCGGCTGGTGATGATGGCGCTCTATCCGCAATATGCGGCGCCGACGACGGCGACCGCGTATGACAAGGTGTTCGAGACCCTGCAGCGCATGAACTGGCAGCCGGCGGTCCGTACCATGGCCCCCTATCATGACGACCCGCGCTATGTCGGCCTTCTGGCAACCAGCATAGAGACCCATCTGGCGGCGCTCGACCATGAGCCTGAACGCATTCTCATGTCCTATCACGGCGTGCCGAAGCGCTATCTGATCGAGGGCGATCCCTATCACTGCATGTGCCGCAAGACCTCGCGGCTGGTGGAGGAACGTCTGGGCTGGCCGTCCGGGCGGATCATGACCGTATTCCAGTCGCGTTTCGGCTCGGAGGAATGGCTCAGGCCCTATCTCGACGAAACGCTGGAAAGCCTGCCGGGCGAGGGGATCCGGCGGATCGCGGTGATCTCGCCGGCCTTCGTCACCGACTGCGTCGAGACGCTCGAGGAGATCGACCAGGAGGGACGCGAGGCTTTCCTTCATGCCGGTGGCGAGGCGTTCAGCTACATTCCGTGTCTCAACGACCGTGAGGATCACATGGATTTTCTCGCCGAACTGGCGCGCCGGGAACTCGCCGGCTGGATCGATTTTTCATGATTGTCGAAGCCCTGCAGGCAAGGGTCGAAAAAGGCGAGCTCAAGGCGGACCCGGCGCAACAGGCCATTGCCGGGCGGCTCGACGCGCTGGCGCATGAGCTCGAACGCCACGATCCGCAACCCGCGAAACGGAGCGGTCTCGGGCGCTTCTTCGGTGCCGGCCGGGAGGAACCCGCACGGGCGCCGCGCGGTCTCTACATCCATGGCGGGGTCGGCCGTGGCAAGTCCATGCTCATGGACCTCTTCTTTGACAAGGTGCGCGTGGAGAGCAAGAGACGCGCGCATTTCCACGCCTTCATGCTGGACGTCCATGCCCGCCTGCATCGCCTTCGCCAGAACGGCGGCAAGGAGGATCCGCTGCGGATCGTCGCGGGCGAACTGGCAAACGAGCATCGCCTCCTCTGTTTCGACGAGTTCCATGTGGTCAACATCGCCGATGCGATGATCCTCAGGCGGTTGTTCGAGCGATTGTTCGAACTCGGTGTGGTGATGGTGGCGACGTCCAACTGGCCACCGGACAGGCTCTACGA
>JAGREZ010000290.1:0-1586 GCA_020446285.1 Geminicoccaceae bacterium | reverse complement strand
ACCGACGGCGCGAAACCCGCTGCCGACGAGGTGATGGTCGCCAGCCGCAAGGTGAGGATACCCGAAGCCCATGGCGGCGTCGCATTCCTGCAATTCGCCGATTTTCTTGCCCAGCCTCTCGGTGCCGCCGACTATCTCGCCATCACCGAAGCCTACAGTGCGATCCTGCTCGACGGCGTGCCGAAACTCACGGCTGACAGGCGCAACGAGGCGCGACGGTTCATGATCCTCGTCGATGCGTGCTACGAGCGCAAGACCATGCTCTACATCGCCGCCGACGCACCGCCGAAGGAGCTGTATACAGCCGGCGATGGCACCTTCGAGTTCGAACGCACGGTCAGTCGCCTGATGGAAATGCGCTCGGTGGAATATATCGAGATGTGCCGCGCCCGACTGCTCGGCGACGAGCGCAAACCCTTCGAACCATACGCGCTGACGAGCGATCTGATCTGAATACAGGGATCGTTTGACTGTATACAGTTGTTGCAGGCGGTTCGTTTCAAAAGGGGGGAGTCAATGTCCGATCTCAATGCCAAGCGCGATCTTCGCGGCATCGTCGCCAGCCTGCATACAGCCTTCGACGAGGCTGGGCGCGTGGATCTCGCCAGTCTCGAACGGTTGGTGCACCATGCGGGCGAAGCCGGTTGCTGCGGCGTGCTCGCGACCGCCGTCGCCGGCGAGGTCGGCTCGCTCGCGCCGGACGAACGCAGCCAGATCCTGCGCACGGTCCGCTCGTCGGCGGGCGATCGGCTGCGCATCCTCGCCGGCGTCAGCGCTCCCGATATCGCCACCTCCGCAGCACTGGCCGAAGAGGCGGCGGCGCTCGGTGCGGACATGGTCATGTGGCAGCCGCCCGCCGGGTTGCAGCCTTTGGAGATCATGGACGGGGTGCGTAGCCTCGGGGCGCATCTGCCGGTGATGCTGCAGGATCTCGACTGGTCCGGTCCGGGCCTCGATCCGGCACTCATCGGCGAGATGGCCGCCGGTATCGAGGCGCTGCAGGCGGTCAAGATCGAAACCGCGCCGGCGGGGCCGAAATACAGCGCCGTGGCGCGGGCGACCGGCGGCAGGCTCCATCTCTCCGGCGGCTGGGCGGCGATGCAGATGCCGGATGCGCTGGCACGCGGCCTCGATGCGTTCATCCCCTCCGGCCTCCTGCCGGTCTATGTCCGGATCTTCAATTTCTGGGCCAAGGGCCACGAGGGTGCGGCGCGCGAGCTTTTCGAGGAGATCCTGCCGATCATCGCCTTCAGCAACCAGCATATCCATGTCTCCATACGCTTCTGGAAGCTGGAACATCTGATGAAGGCCATCTTCACGACCCTTCACGCCCGCCCGCCGGTCGCCGAGCTCGACGAGATCCAGCTTGCCGAAGCCGCCAGTCTCGCCAAACGGGCAATCGCCCTCGAACAGCGATGGCGGACCGGGTCCGGCAGCTGATCCACCAGCAGGAGCGTTGCGGTTCTGCCGTCCCTCTGCCGGGACGATCCGGTTCAGTCCGTATCCAGTGTTCGTGCCGGTGCGCGCAGGGTCGGAACCTGTCGGGTCCAGTCCGCATAGGCGCCGGTGGTGGCGCGGTGGTGCAG
>JAGREZ010000289.1:4030-5182 GCA_020446285.1 Geminicoccaceae bacterium | reverse complement strand
TGGCCAGATCGATGACGGTGCGCCGGGTGATGCCGTTGAGGAAGCAGTCCGGGGTGGGGGTGTGGATCTTGCCGTCCATCACGAGAAAGATGTTGGCGCCCGTGCTCTCGGCGACATAGCCGCGATAATCCAGCATGAGCGCATCGCCGAAGCCCTTCGATTCGGCATCGTGCTTGCAGAGCGTGCAGATCATGTAGAGACCGGCGGCCTTGCTGTGCACCGGTGCCGTGTTGGGTGCCGGACGGTCATAGATCGCGCGGGTCAGACGGAGATCGCTGTAATAGGCGCCCCATTCCCAAACGGCGATCGCGACATTGATCCTCGACTGCTGGGCGGAGACACCCATCTGTTCCGAACCGCGCCAGGCGACGGGCCGGACGTAGCAATCGGAGAGGCCGTTCTTCTCGATCACCGCCATTGTAGCCGCATCGAGCTCGGCGGCAGAATAGGGCACCTTGAAGCCGAGAATGCGGCCGCTGTCGATCAGGCGCTGGCTGTGCTCGGTGAGCTTGAACACCTTGCCGCCATAGGCCCGCTCGCCCTCGAACACGCAACTGCCATAGTGCAGCCCGTGGCTCAGGACATGCAGGTTCGCGTCGCGCCACGCGACCATTTCGCCATTGAGCCAGATATATCCGTCCCTTGCGTCGTAGGGAATGAGGTCAGCCATTTCCTGATAGATCCCGGAGCCGCACGAGACCGCGGCCAAGTAGGTGATTTTCGAGGATTGCAGTCGCTATCACCCGGCCTCATATGTGTCAACGAGACTGAGGAGCCAACGAGATGCCGCTTTCATCGGCGCGTAACCCGCTGTTTCTGCGCGACGAGGAGCTCGATTCGAGCCTCGAGCTGCTGATGTCGGCGCAATTGCGGCTGGCGGCGTCCGTTCGTCCGGAGCTCGACGCGCGCGGATTGCAGTTCGACGATTTCGTCCTGCTCTTCCTGCTCTGGCGCCGCCCCGGCCTGTCCATGACCGAGCTGCATACGATCGGCGGCATGACCAGACAGAGCCTCTCCCGGCATGTTTCGGCACTCGCGAGGCGCGATCTCGTCGAGGTCGAGATCGACGGCCATGACAGACGCAGGCGTCTGGTCCGCCCGACCGGGGAGGCATGCCGTCTGCTCGGCGAACTCGTCACCCGGCAGCGCCGG
>JAGREZ010000289.1:0-3796 GCA_020446285.1 Geminicoccaceae bacterium | reverse complement strand
GGCGACGCCGACGAGGCGCGGGCGAAACTGCGCAATCTCGATTTCGACCTGATGGTGCTCGATGTGATGATGCCCGGAGAGAGCGGCTTCGACCTGACGCGCGACCTGCGCCGGACGAGCTCCTTGCCGATCATTCTCCTCACCGCGCGCGGTGCCGCCGAGGATCGTATCAGGGGGCTTGAGACCGGTGCCGACGACTATCTGGCCAAGCCCTTCGAGCCGCGCGAGCTGCTCTTGCGGATCTCGACCATTCTCAGGCGGGTGCGACCGCCATCCGCGCCCGCCGCGAGCGTCGATTTCGGCGATTTCAGCTTCGAGACGGAGAGCGGGACACTGAGGCGCGGCGAGGAGATCGTGCATCTCACCAGCGGCGAACTCCTTCTCCTGCGCGCGCTCGCGGCGCGCCCCGGCCAGCCTTTTTCCCGCGCCGAACTCGCCGATCTCGGGCGGATCAGCGGATCCGACCGGGCCGTGGACGTGCAGATGGCCCGGCTCCGGCGCAAGCTCGAGGAGGATCCGCGCCAGCCCCGCCACCTCCTGACCATGCGCGGCGAGGGTTACACGCTGCGTACCGGGCGGTAGGAGTCGGGGATGGGACCCCTTCGGCATTTCTTCAATCGTACCCTCATTCCGCGCACGCTGTTCTGGCGCTCGTTCCTGATCGTCGTGCTGCCGCTCGTCGTGCTGCAGATCGTGCTTTCGGTGATCTTCTACAACCGTCACTGGGATGTGGTCACCCGCTGGCTTGCGATCGGCGTGGCGGGCGAGGTGGCGCTGGCGGTCGAGTTGCTCGATCACGAGCAGGACCGGGCGGCGCGCCGGCAAATGCTCGATCGCTTCCGCGAGCATACGGATCTGCATATCTCGCTGGAACCCGGCGGGAGGCTCGACGAGGCGACCGACGCTTCCGGGATTTCGCAAAACTACTTTTCGCATATCGACGAGAAGATCCTCGACGCGTTCAGGGAGAAACTCTCCGTTCCGTTCGCGCTCGACCTTCGTTCCGAGATGCCGGCGCGGGTGGTCGTCTATGTCCAGCTCGAAACCGGCCTGCTTCGCGTTCTCGCCCCGCGCAAGCGGATCACCAGTACCACGACAGGGCTCATGCTGATCTGGATGATCGGCGCGTCCATCGGCCTGATCGCCATCGCCGTCTACTTTCTCAGGCTTCAGGCAGGGCCGATCAAGGACCTCGCGGAAGCCGTGGAGAGTTTCGGCAAGGGCCGTGACGTGGGTGATTTCCAGCCGCGCGGACCGGCCGAGATCCGCCAGGCCGCGCGCGCCTTCAACAGCATGCGCAACCGCATCCTGCGTCACATCAGCCAGCGCACGGAAATGCTGGCGGCGATCAGCCACGACCTCAAGACACCGCTCACGCGCATGCGCCTCGAGCTGGAGATGCTGGAGGATGATGGCGGCATGGTCGACGGGCTCAGGGAGGATGTCGGCGACATGATGGAACTCGTCGAGACCTATCTTGCCTTCGTGCGTGGCGAGGAGGGCGAGGCGACCGAGCCGCAGCTTCTGCTGCCGCTGCTCGAGAGCGTGCGCGCGCGAGCCGAGCGTGCCGAGGTGGTGTTCGAGATTCTCGCCGACGCGACCATCGAGCTGCCGCTTCGCCCGCTCGCCTTTCGCCGCTGCCTCGCCAATCTGGTCGACAATGCCGTTCGCTACGGCAAATGGATCCGCATCACTGCCATCCGCCGCAGCCGCGAGATCGTCATCTCGATCGAGGATGATGGCCCGGGCCTGCCCCAGGAGCACTGGGACCGGGCCTTCCAGCCCTTCTTCCGCGGCGACGAATCGCGCCGGCGCGAAGGCGGCGGCACGGGCCTCGGCCTCACCATCGCCCGCGACATCGTCCTCGGCCACGGCGGCGACCTGACCCTCGGCCGCTCCTCGCGAGGCGGCTGCATGGCCGTAATGCGACTGCCCGCCTGACGTTCTCCCCCCAAGAACCGTCAATTCCGGAAGAAAAAAAGTAACCGGCCGGCGTTTGGCGCCTTCTGAGACTGGTGTCTCAAACCCAAGATAGGTCCGGCGCGATTGTAGATTCATCGGGCGACAGCAGGTCAAATCTGCCCATGCCGAGTGACGCATGGCGTCCGGCATGAACGGTTTGCGCGAGCGCAAGCAGCGGTGCGATCCGGTCGAGATTGCCGCGCAGGAGCAGAACGGGCCGGTCGCCCTTCATAGGGATCCAGCGCTGCTGCCGCCTCGAATATCGCCGCCAATCGTCACTTGTTTCGCCGAGAACCGAGACATCCAGGCCGATTGCGTCTTCGGCGATCCCTTTCCAGTCCGCTTCGATCTCCGCATCCTGCCAGCGCGCCATTCCGCTCACGCGATTGCCCATGCTGAGGATCAGACTGCGGATCGCATCGCGCGGATCGGCCGGCGCACCGTTTCTGAAGGCGATTTCAAGTGGTGTGATGAAGCGCAGAATGACTTCGCCGGCTGGCTGCGGGTTTGCAACCCTTTCGAAGACATGAACCGAGCGATCGACGATCTCTCTTCCGCGCAAGGGCGGCAGTCTCTCGCGAACCGCCAGCATCATCGCGGCAAGCGCTTCTTCCAGCCAGTCGCTGGCAAAGCCGACAAGCTGAAGGCGCACGACCAGATCGCCTTCGGCGGCGTCGGCCGAAATCAGCAACGGCTTCGGTATCTCGAGCGCACCGGTCATGTGTCCCTGACAGCGGAAAAGCACGTCGAGGCCGCAGGGATGCGACCAGGGGCATGGTCGGCCGGCGATGGCATCGCGAGATGCGGACCGGCGGAGGACCTCGCCGAGCGCACCGCGCAGCTTGCCAAGAAAGCGCCAGTCTGTCGCAAGAACGCCGGAGCCGGCGACGCGAAGCCCGGCGCACGCGACAAACCAGGTCGATGCAAGTTCTTCGGGTGTCAACCGCCTCGCCGGAGCCGCCAGTCTTGCCTCGATCGTCGACATGGCCACATCTTCCTCCCGTGCCAGCGTGACATCTTCAGAGTGCCGGAAAAAACACCCGTTCGAAATGCTTGCCGTTACCTGACTTCTTGCCCGAAAGGACATCGGGGTGCATAGTTGGCGGGTGGAAAGGGAGGGGCTGATTCAGTCCTTTCCCTTTGGAAGCCCGGATTTGCTATCTGTATCAGACAGATGGCCGGAAGATCGGGCAAATTTGAAGGGAAGGAGGTGCAGACTGAAAGCCGGAATCGATGCTGCCTTTGGAAAGGTGGATGAAAAATCTTTGTTGTGCAAGGGTTTGTAGAGGGGCGGTCCGGACAGCGTCCGCTGAAGGAAGCGGATTGAGACAAACGATCACGCCAATAACGGTAAACCAGCGAGGTCCGGACAGCGTCCGCTGAAGGAAGCGGATTGAGACCCTCCGGAGCTCATGCATCCGGAAAAAAGAAGTCCGGACAGCGTCCGCTGAAGGAAGCGGATTGAGACGGATATGTTTGTCGAATCCGGGCGTCAACAAGGTCCGGACAGCGTCCGCTGAAGGAAGCGGATTGAGACTTACCCGTACCGGGCGGGGAGATGACGACGCCGTTCCGGTCCGGACAGCGTCCGCTGAAGGAAGCGGATTGAGACTCGGAGAACGTCGATGCTATCCATCATTTGATCGGTCCGGACAGCGTCCGCTGAAGGAAGCGGATTGAGACGGGGCGCCTGTATCTGTTGGAACAGGTCTGGTTGATGCTACGCTGGTGGATCCAGCCGACAGGCCGGGAGTCAGAAATTCTTGAAACAACGTACGCAATCGCGTACACGTTGGCATTCATAAAAATTCAGGCTCGCCATGCGCACCATCTC
>JAGREZ010000288.1 GCA_020446285.1 Geminicoccaceae bacterium | reverse complement strand
CCGGCGCGCAACTCTCGAAGTCGAGCAAGGTAGCGACCATGACGACATCGCGCACATCCGGCATCAGGTCCAGATAAAGGGCGGCGAGATCGACCGCCTGATGGATCTTGAGATCGCGCACGCCGACATTGAGCGCCGTCCTTTGCGGCCACAGGCGCTCCAGCGCCTCGCCATCCACTCCCCAGAGCGTCGTCGACGAACCGAGCAGGAGCAAGTCGACGGAAGGCCCGTCGCGGTGGCGGATGAAACGCAGCTTCTCATCGAGCGTGGCACGATTGGAGAAGGTCGGTGCCTTGAGCCGGTCGAAACGATCGAGCATCAGGATGGTAACGGCCAGCACGAGCGGCACAAGCAGCAGCCCGGCCAGCATGCCAAGGAGAAAGCGGCGCGCCTGCACGGCTCAGAACTGGAAATAGATAAAGCGCATGGGCGGATCCGCATAGAGCGCGGTCATCGCGATGCCGAGAGCGATGCCGGCGACGAGCCCCTGCGGCAAGCCGAATCCGAATGAACGCCGGTCGTCCTGCTCCATTCTCCGGACATCCATGCTTCGGACAAATGCGACGCCACTCGGTCCCAAAATGGCCATTGCGGCCGCAAGCCCGATGACGACCAGTTGATCCACACCGTGAAAACGGAAGTCTGCCAAGGGCTCGAATGTCATGCCAGCCTGCTGCAGGAGGGTGCCGGCACCGCCAATGGGTTCGAGCAGACCGAGGTAATATTCGGGCAGACGGGCACCGTTGCCGCCGAAGAGCCCGGCGTAGATCCGCATTGCCGCATCGAAGTCCTCGGCACGAAAGAGAACCCAGGCAAAATGGACGAAGGCGAAGGTGCAGGCCCAGCCGAGAACCACACGGAATGCCCCGGGCGGCAAATATCCTCGCCGCGACTGGTGGCGAAACATGCGCCAGCCATGGGCGATCGCCAGGGCCACGCCATGTATCCCGCCCCAGATCACGAACGTCCAGCCGGCACCATGCCAGAGCCCACCGAGCAACATCGTCGACAGCAGGGCCGGCAGCCGCCATGCGCCACCCCGGTTACCGCCCAGCGGTCGATAGAGATATTCGCGCAGGAAATGACCGAGCGTCATGTGCCAGCGCCGCCAGAAGGAAATGATGCTTGCTGCACGATAAGGTGTGTCGAAATTCTCCGGCAACCGGAAGCCGAACATGCGACCGAGGCCGATCGCCATGTCGCAATAACCGGAAAAGTCAAAATACAGCTGGAAGGTAAAGGCCATCGTTCCGGCCCAGGCCTCGACCAGCGACGGCGCGATACCGGCGCCCGCGTCGGCGAAGACCGGATCGGCATAGAGCGCGAGGTGGTCGGCGATCAGCACCTTCTTGATCATGCCGATGGCAAGGAGCGTAAACCCGATGGCGAGATCGTTTGCACGCAGGCCGCCCGCCCGTGGCGTGCGGATTTGCGGCGAGATTTCCTGATGGCGGACGATGGGCCCGGCGATCAGTTGCGGAAAGAACGTGACGAAGAAGGCAAAATGCAAGGGATCCCGCTCATCGATGTCGCCACGCCAGCAATCCACCAGAAAGGCGATCTGCTGAAAGGTGAAGAAGGAGATTGCCAGCGGCAGAACGATGGAAACGGACGGCGGCGGCACATCAGCGAACCATACGATCGCGGAAAGCACGAAACCGGCATATTTGAACACGCCGATCAGTGCAAGATCGAGGCCGATACCGAGCACGAGCACCAGCCGCGAACCGGTCTTCCGCAGGCAGTCGCCGATGATGAAATTCGCCGCCATCGAGACGACGATCAGCACCAGATATGGCGGATACCACCAAGCGTAGAAGAATAGCGACCCGAGAACCAGCCAGCCCAGTGCGACTCTCCACCCAAGCCGCGACGCGGCCAGATGATAGCCGCAGAGCATCACAGGAAGGAAGAACACGAGAAACGAAAGAGAGTTGAAGAGCATTCCCACTCCGACAGGCCGACGGACGTCATGGCTTTCGCCAGTTCGTCAGCATGCTGCTAGCCGTCGGAAGACAAGTGCGGATGTCAAACTTTCGGTTGGGCACCCCATAATGATGCAACAATTTACGATTGAACCAAAAGCTGAAAAATCAACGCGTCCACTTAACTTGGTAAGTGAACACGACGTAAGATTGTACAGACGCTCCGGCGATTTCTTGGTGAATCGCGGCGATCGACTCGACCATACCTGCCGCCATGCCTAATGTAACGCCTCGCAACGCGGTCGCTCGCCTGCGAACCTGCAAATGCGGCGATGCCCTGTCGGCATGCTCCGCGAGCGTCAACCGGACGGTCCAGGGGACCGCCATGAAGCGGACGGAAGTACGCACAGACATGCCAGGAAAGGGTGTACCTTGCTGATTCCGGACCAGTCCCCGCGCAGCCGCCGCCTGCCCGCCCCCGACATCCACCGCGAGACACTCCCCACGCTCGAGGCGGTGCCCGTCTACGAGACCGTGCAGGGCGGCATGAGTCCGTTCGACCTGTTCGGGGCGATTCGGCACAACTGGGGCCGCGTCCTGCTTTCGATCGTTCTCGGTGCGTTCATCGGCATCGGCCTCGCCATCCTGCTGCCACGGACATGGCACGCCGAAGGCCTGCTCGTGATCGAGACGCAGGAACTCGGCATTCCCGAGCTGGCGACGGTCCGTTCGGCGCGCACGGTGGAGCCGTGGGGCGGTCGCAGCGAGGCCCGTATCCTCACCTCGCGAGCGCTCGTGGAACGGGCGGTGCTGGATCTCGGGCTGCAGTTCGACGACCGCTACAACCGCACCCTGCGCCCGACCATCCTCGAAATGATGCGCCGCGCCGACTGGTTGCCCATCTGGCTCCGGCAGTCGCTGAGCGACCTTGCCCCTGCACCCCGGATCGACGGGGAAATGGTCGCCGAGATCGTCGAGAATGTACAGAAGGACCTCTCGGCCAACAGCGAGGAACGCAGCTACGCAATCAGTCTCGGCTATACCGGCAAGGATGCGACGACCGCCGCCAAGCTCGTCAATTCACTGATGGAGTTGTACATCGCCCAAGAGGTGGAGGCCAAGAAATCGGCCAATTTCAAGGCGAGTGAACAGCTCCGCTCGCGGGTCGAGGAACTTGGAAAGGATCTCGAGGAACGACGCGAGGCCATTCGCGCGATGGAGGCCGAAGCCGATCTCGTCGAGGCCGGTGGTGGCAGCTTTCGTAGTCAGGAGCTTGCGGCGATCGCCGAGGAGCGGCGCCGGATCGAGGCCGAACGGTCGGCTGTGGAGCGCGACCTGCAACAGATCGACACCGCCGGCACTGCCGGCCGCGCCAATGTGCTCAATGCCGACCTGATCACGCCGCGCCTGCGCGCGCTCCTGGCTTCCGAAGCGGATCTCGAACGCACCCTCGCCGAAAGCAGCTCCGAGTTTGGCCCGCTCCATCCACGCATGGTAGCCCTGCAGAACGAACTCGCCGATGTGCGCGGCGACATCGATGGCGAACTCGCCTCGCTCCGCGAGGGGGTGGCCCGCAATGTCGCTCTGTTGCGCGCCCGCGAACAGAGCCTCGACAGGCAGCTCGAGCAGGCATCGGGCGCCGCCGCGACGACCGCCCGTGGCCGCGCGATGGTCGAACAGCTCAAGGAAGAGGTGCTGAGCGCCCAGGCACTCTACGATCTCTACCGCTCGCGTTATGAGCAGACGGTCGCCAATCTCGAGCTGTTCAACGCGGATGCGCGCATCGTCTCGCATGCCGCACCGCCACAGCATCCATCCTCGCCCGGCATGCTCCTGCTGGGCCTGGTGGGCGCCTGCATCGGCGGTGCCGTCGGCGCCGGCCTGCTCATCATGCGCCACTGGGCGCGCGGCGGTCTCGGTTCACCCGACGAGGTGGGAATGCTTGCCGGCCTGCCGACACTGGGCGCCTTGCCACGGATCGGTGGATGGTTCGGGCTCGGTTCGAAGTTTCATGACCGTGTGCTTGATGAGAGCGGCAGCGTGCTCGCCGAGACGGTCCGCGGCATTCTCTTCCGCATCCAGCGCTCGGAGGTGAGCGGGCGCCCGGCCAAGGTGGTCATGGTGACCTCCCCCATGCCAAAGGATGGCAAATCGAGTCTCACGGTCGCCATCGCCCGGGTGGCAGCGGAGGAAGGGCTGCGTTGTCTCGCGCTCGATTGCGATTTTCGCCGGCCGTCGATTGCAAGTGCCCTTGGCGTGCGCCCTGCGCTGAGCCTCGACGATTTCATGGACGGGCTGGTGGAGCTTGAGGATGTGCTGGTGCGCGACAAGCGCAGCCGCGCGCATTTCATTCCGGCGCGCGGGACCGCCAACTGTTCGCGAAGCTTCCTCGAACGCCGCAGGTTGCGACGCCTGATCCAGGCGGCGCGACAGCATTACGACCTCATCCTGATCGATACCCCTCCAGTAATGAAGGTGATCGATCCGCTCATTCTCTCCGGGCTCGCTGACGCCTGCGTGCTCGTGGTCTCGTGGAAGGCGGCGACACGAAGCTCGATCCAGGAAAGCGTGAGGCGTCTCGAGAGTGCCGGTACGGCGCTCATCGGCGTCATCATGACCCGCGTCGGAGGCCAGGTTCCCGCTTCCTATGTCTATGGCGGCTCGGACAGCTACGAATCCTACTGAATCCGGTTGTCCGTCCGGGTCAGCGCCTGAGCTCGATGACCGTTGCGACGGGCGCCAACGGGTCGGAAATGGAAAGGATGACCGGGCGTCCCTGTCCGGCAGCAACCCGAACGTCAAGCCAACGCAGCGGTTCGCCCGGCATCGAGACGAGCGCATCCCCCCGGTCGAAGCCGAAGAGCCCCTCGAGACTGACAGCAAGACGGCGTTCCTCGCCGGCATCGCTGGCACCTTCATAGCGCGCATGCAGATTGGCGCGCTTGCGTCCCTCGAATACCGCAATGACCATCTCGTCGCCGGCGGGCGGCCCGGCCTCGAGCCAGGCCTGCATGCGCACCAGCGCTGTGAGCGGATCGACGGCACCGTTGCGCAACTCATCGGGCACCTTACTCTCGACCTCGTGGCCACGATGGCGGATCTGCACGTCCGAAATCTCGCCATCCGGACCGTAGAGAAGTTCGGTTTCGCGTGTCCTGTCGGGTTTCTCGTAAACGGCCTCGAACCACAGCGGCATGACCCCGCCATCTGCCGCGTGCGAAAGCAGCGTTCGCATGTCTGTCCGGTTGCGGCCTGCAATCCAGGTGGCAATCCCGCGATTGCCCATGGAAAGGTGAACCCGCGTTTCCGCTTCGTGAGACTGAAAGTCGAGGCTGATCTCGGCGATCTCGACCCCGCCGACAAGCATCGAATAGTCGAGGGACGAGCCAGCAGCGAACGCCTGCGGTGTCCTATTGACTGAAACCAGACCGCCACAAGAAGCGAACAGCCCTGCAAGCGATATGCGTCGCGTGACCCGGATCATGCCACCATCCTGCCGTGATCGGGAGGTGAACGGCAATATGATTCGAAAACAGGGTCAAGATCAAAGGGAAAGGGCGCGCACCCTGAAGGCGCGCGCCCTTTCCCCTGACGAACCCGTTTACATGAACCGACGGCGCAAGAGGCTCCTTCCCACCGTCCGTCCCGGAGATGATCCGCCCCGAATACAACCCGCTCAGCGCGAGTAATATTCGATGACGAGGTTCGGCTCCATCTGTACCGGGTACGGTACATCGGCGAGTTTCGGCGTACGGGCAAACTGCCCCTTCATCGCCTTGGTATCGAGCGTGAGATATTCCGGCAGCTCGCGTTCGGGCTGCTGCAGCGATTCGAGAATCAGCGGCATCTCGCGTGACCGCTCGCGGATCTCGATCTCGTCGCCCTCGCGCAACCGGTAGCTCGGGATATTCACCCGCTTGCCGTTGACCTTGACATGCCCGTGATTGATGACCTGTCGCGCCGCGAAGATCGTCGGCACGAAGTTCAGCCGGAACACCACGATATCGAGACGGCGTTCGAGCAGGCTGATCAGGTTCTCGGCGGTATCACCACGGAGCCTGGACGCTTCCTCATAGATCCTGCGGAACTGTTTTTCCGTCATGTTGGCGTAATAGCCCTTCAGCTTCTGCTTGGCCTGAAGCTGGGTGCCGTAGTCGGACACCTTGCGACGTTTCTGGCCGTGCATGCCGGGGCCATAGTCACGACGGGCGAGCGGGCTTTTGGCCCGGCCCCACAGGTTCACGCCGAGACGGCGGCAGATCTTGTTCTTCGCCTGGATACGCTTGGTCATCGAGCCTCGAATTCGGTAGATTTTCGCGCAAACAAAAGCGGCCCGGGAAGGCCCCGGCCGCTAGCCTGACGGGGTTATAGACGCCTTGCCCGCCGTGTCAATGAGCCAGTAAGCATCCATCGCACCCGCAGCGTCATGTTGTCCGGCCCCGAGCTGCCCATCGACACGGTTTCACGGCTGGAAGAGCACGCCGCGAACGAAATCATATTCCGCCTCTATGGTATAGAGTGAACCCTCGGGTCGCAGGCGGCTCGAAAAAAGCGTGAAACTGTCCACGGGAAAACTCTCCGTGCGGAAGAGATTGCGCCGCGCCAGCCAGGACGCCATCCGCTCGACGGGCGGTGGCTGGCGGAACCGTGCCAGTGTGACATGCGGCACGAAACGCCGTCTTTCCAACTCGATGCCGGCTTCACGTACGACATGGTCGATCCGTCGCCTGAGCCGCGCCAGCTCCTCGCCCGCCTCGACCCCTGCCCAGAGATGCCGGAGCGGACCGCGCGGCGGAAACTGGCCGATCCCGCGAAGGGCCAGATCGAAGGGCGGAGCGGTGATCGAGGCGAGCATCTCGCCGATCTCCTGAAAGCACGGCATGTCGACATCGCCGATGAACCGCAGCGTCAGATGCAGGCTGTCATCCGGCGTCCACCGGGCATCCGGCAGCCCCTGACACAGACGGGCGACGCTGGCCCTGATCCCGTCGGGCAATTGCAGGGCAACAAAAAGACGTGGCATGAACGGCTCCCCGAATGACGGATCGAAGGCATGGCCGGAACACCGCGGCGCATCGACCGGCCGGCACCCCCGACAGCACCCGCCGCCCTTGCCAAACCCGTCCCTCTCCCATAGTCAGGGCCTTCGTAATGCTCGCCTTGCCGCCATTCAAGGCCTCCATTCGAACGTGATTTAGCTGGCGCACTTATCAACCATCAGTTAGTGATCGGGACACCGGCCGTGAAGTCAGACGAGTTCATCCGTGAAGTCGATGAGGAGTTGCAACAGGAGAGACTTGCCGCGCTCTGGAAGCGCTGGGGAGCCCTTGTCATCGGCATCGCGCTCGCCATCGTGCTCGCGACGGCCGGCCGTGTCGGCTGGAACGCATGGCAGGAGAGCAGTCTCCAGAGTCAGGGCGAGGCGATGGTTTCCGCCGAACGGAAATTTTCCGCCGGCAGCTTCGATGATGCGGCAGACGATTTTGCCAGCATCGAAACGGACTATCCGGGCGGTCCGGCAGCCATTGCCGGCCTGCGCCGGGCTGCTGCCCTTCGGGCCGGTGGCGATACGGAACGGGCAGCGACCGTTCTCGCCGAAGTGGCCGACAGGCATGGCGACGATCCGCTCATCGCCGATCTCGCCCGTTTGCAGGGACTGTCGCTCGAGGCGAACAGTGGCGGTGATCCTGCGATGATCCTGCAATCGCTCGAACCGCTTGCCGCCGCCGGACGGCCATGGCGCTACAGCGCACTCGAGCTGCAGGTGGCCATGGCGCTCGGACAGGGCGATACCGAACGGGCGACGGACATCCTCAGGCACCTGATCGACGATACCGATACGCCACAGGGCCTGCGCGGCCGCGCGCGTGAGCTGCTGATCTCGCTTGGCGGCGATCCCGATGCCACTGCCGGTCCGGACGAGGCGGCCGGAGCCAAAGAGGCAGAGGAAGAAAAGGAGGGTTCATGACCGCACATCTCCGCGCCCGTTTTGCCGGCCTCGTTTTGCCGGCAATGCTGCTTTCGGCCTGTTCCGGCTATTACGGTACCAGCGAGGAAGCCCCCCTTCCCGGCGAACGGAAATCCGTGATGCTGCTCGACGAACGCATCGTCGTCGATCCGCGCGTTGCCGGGGTCGCGGTAACCCTGCCCGCTCCGCGGCAGAACAATGCCTGGGCGCAGGCGGGTGGCAATGCCACCCATGCCATGCAGCATCTCGATCTCGGCGACAGTGTCGGCGAGGTCTGGCGCGCCGGCATCGGTACCGGCAGCAGCAGCAGTGCCCGCCTGCTCAGCGCCCCCGTGGTCGCCGAGGGACGGGTATTCACGATCGACGCCGAGGGATCGGTGTCGGCATTCGCCACCGCCGATGGCAATCTCGCATGGCGGATCACACCCGAGGGTCTCGAGGACAGCGACCGGCTCCCCGGCGGCGGTCTCGCCTATTCGGCGGGACGGATCTTCATCGGTACCGGCAGCGGTGTCGTCGCCTCGCTCGATGCCGGCACCGGCGCCGAACTCTGGCGCCGTTCCCTTCTGGCACCGATCCGCACTCCGCCGGCCGTCAGCGAAGGCCTGCTCCTGTTCACCACCAGCGATAACCAGTTGATCGCTCTCGATCCGCTGACGGGTGGCGTACTCTGGCAGCATGCCGGGCTGTTCGAACAGGCCGCCATTCTCGGTGGCGCGCCGGCCGCCATCGATGGACCACTCGTCGTCGCCACCTATTCATCCGGCGAGGTCTTCGCCCTTTCCGCGAGCGATGGTCAGGAAATCTGGTCTGATGCCGTGCTTCGCCCGCGCCGGACACTCGCCATCGGCGCGATCAACGATATCACCGGCGCCCCGGTGATCGACGATGAGGATGTCATCATAGCCGGCAATGGCGGCGAACTTGTGGCATTCGACCGGACGAGCGGCGCACGGCGTTTCGACGTCAACCTCACCTCACGCAATTCGCCCTGGGTTGCGGGCGATTTCGTCTATCTGCTCACCGATCGCAACGAAGTGGTCTGTCTGCTCCGCACCGGCGGCCGGGTGCGCTGGGTCAGCCCGCTCGAACGTCTGGTCGATCCGGACAATCCCGTCTCGAAACGGATCTTCTGGGCCGGACCGGTGCTCGCCGGCGATCGCCTGATCCTTGCCGGCTCCACCGCCGAGGCGGTGACCGTCTCCCCTTACAACGGGGAGATCCTCGGACGCATCGACCTGCCCGGACCGGTCAGCGTCACGCCCGTCGTTGCGGACGATTCGCTCTATATTCTCACCGACGACGGCACCCTCCTCGCCTATCGCTGAGACATGGACGCGGTCACCATCCCGCGTCTTTGCCATCAAACATGGGGCGCTTGCACGAATGCGACTTGACGGCAGGGGCCGCAGGCTGGAATAGCCGCGTCCATGTCACTGAAAATCGCCATTCTCGGCCGACCCAATGTCGGCAAATCGACGCTGTTCAACCGGCTCACCAGAAGCCGTCGCGCATTGGTGCACGATACACCGGGGCTGACCCGCGACCGCATCGAGGGTGAGGCGAAACTCTTCGATCTCCAGTTCGACATCGTCGATACGGCGGGACTCGAAGTGGGACTCGAGGGGCCGCTCAGCGACCGTCTCGTCGCACTCGGCATGGCGGCCCTCGAACGCGCCGATCTTGCTCTCTTCCTTGTCGATGCGCGTGCCGGCGTGACCGCGCTTGACGAGGAAATCGCCGGATTGCTGCGTCGCCAGACCAAGCCCGTGATCCTCGCCGCCAACAAGTGCGAGGGGCGCATGGCCGAAGGCGAAGCCTTCGACGCCTGGCGTCTCGGCCTCGGCGAACCTCTCAACATTTCCGCCGAACACGGCCTCGGCATGGCCGAACTGGCCGAAGCGCTGCGGCCGCATCACGAAGCCACGAGCGAACACGATGCCGCCGAACCACCGAACGGTGGCAACCCGGATGATGATGATACCACCGAGACCAGCCTCAAACTGGCGATCGTTGGCCGTCCCAACACCGGAAAGTCATCGCTGGTCAACCGCCTGCTTGGCGAGGAACGCCAGCTCACGGGCCCGGAACCCGGCCTGACACGGGACTCCGTCGCCAGTCGCTGGCAGTGGCAGGACCGTATCATCGAGCTCGTGGATACGGCTGGCCTCCGGCGCAAGGCGCGGATCGACGAACAGATCGAGAAACTCTCGGCCTCGGCCACCGTTCGCGCAATCCGTGAGGCGCATGCTGTACTCCTGATGATCGATGCGACACAGGCGCTGGAAAAGCAGGATACGACCATTGCCAATCTCGCCCTGGACGAGGGCCGGGCGCTGGTTATCGGCATCAACAAATGGGATCTCGTCGATGACGGCAAGGACGTGCTCGCCGAGATCCGACACCGCCTGAAACACCGCATGTCACAGGTGCCGGACCTACCTTTCGTCACATTTTCCGTCACGACGGGACGCGGCTTGAAGAAGCTGCTGCCGACCATCGTCGAGGTGCATGACCGCTGGTCCACACGCATCACCACCGCGCGGCTGAACCGCTGGCTCGAGGCGGCATTGACCGAAAATCCGCCGCCCATGGCGCAGAACCGCCGGATCAAGATGCGCTATGCGACCCAGGCAAGCACCCGTCCGCCGACCATCGCCATCTTCGCCAACAAGCCGGCCGACGCCATCCCGGCTTCCTACATGCGCTATCTGACGAAGAGCTTCGCCGGTCATTTCAACCTGCAGGGCGTGCTCGTGCGGATCGTCATCCGACATGGCGAAAACCCCTACCATGAGGGAAGACGTTAGCAGCCTCGCATGGTCCTGCGACGCGGGAACGACTCCGGAATTACCAGACGATGCGCAGCAGCGAGCCGTTGCAGCCGGCGTCGCGTTCAAGGCGCCTGACGACAGGCTTGAGCCGCGATGGCAAGTCCCCCTCTTCCCAGGTGCCGCAACACTCGCGAAAGAGGCTCGGCTTCAGCCTTTCGCCGAGATATTGCATGAAGACCGGAGCCGAGAAGGGCGAGCCGGCCTTGGAGTTTTCGGTGGATATACGCAGCCCGAAAAGGTCCGAGCGCTCGAATTCCGATCGCATGAGAATGGCAGAGCCGAAGTCCTGACGCACTCTCTTGTTGAAATACTGGATGGAGAGCCCCTGCGGCGTCAGGATACTGCGCCCGCGATAGCGCTGGAAATGGCTGCGGTTCAGTGAATCCCGGATGATCGAGGCCCGCTCGTAGACGATCGTGGATACGCTCCTGTGCAGGCCGGCGACTGACGATTGGACGGATCGGCGCGAACCCGGATTGAAAGAAACTTCCAGATAATAACCGTCGAGAAGACTCGCCGCATCGAGTTCATCGCGATAGCAATGTCCGGTACCCTGCTGCAGATCGCCTGCCGAAGCCGGGCCATCCTGTTCGAGAAGCTGACTGATACTGACACCGAGAAAATCGGCGATCCGCGCCGCGGTTTTCAGCGACGGAAGTCCCTCCCCGGAAGCGTAACGGCTGAGCTGGCTGCGGCTCAGCCCGAGTTCCCGCACCGCAACGCTCGTCCATTTCTGGCCGAGTCCGAAACGCGACATGTTCCTTTGAAAAGCAACGGAAATCTCCTGGAATGCGTCCTTGGACATGAACCTTCCTCGACAGGCATCTTCGACCGTGCCTTGCAAACCGGATGACAACCGGGAACCCGTCCGGCCAGATCGACCGGCCGGTACACGCTTCCCCTCACGGATCGGGAAACAAGCTATACTGCTCAATGTACATCTTGAAGTTTATTACAAAAAGAAATGCCATGAAGTGGCCGATATCACAAACGCACCGCTCGAGACATCAGCCGGATCACATCACAAATTATGTAAATTGCAATGATATGCCTGTTGTTTCATACAGATAGGATTTCGACATCATCATCCCGTCAAAAAGACATCCGATGCTTGCTTGAGATTTTGGAAGTTTCTGACAAAATACAAGTCGAGCTGTCTCCCTGTCGGAACCATCAGCTGGCGGGCTGTCCATGGTCGAAGTCATCGACGTCCTCATGAACCTCGAGCGAATGAACGGCTCATTCAACAAACGTGAGCAACGGGTCGCCGATTTCGTCAGAGCAAACCTCGACAAGGCGACGCTCATGCGCCAGAGCGATATCGCCAGCGCTGCCGACGTCTCTGTCGCGACGGTCAACAGATTCTGTCAGACGATCGGTTGCAGCGGCTTTCGCGAATTCCAGATCTGGCTCGCTCGCAGTGTCGCCGTCGGAATGCAGTATCTCCGCGAACCGGCCGAATCCCGGATCGAGCCCGCCGCGCTCGTCGACCATGTGTTCAGCACGATTGTCGACGGCCTCAATCTCGCCCGCTCGCAGATCACCAAGGAGATGATCGACAGTGCCTGCCAGTTGATCGTCGCGGCAAGGCGGGTGGTGATCTTCGGCACGGGCGGCGGATCGACGATGGTGGCGCGCGAGGCGGCGAACCGGTTCTTCCGGCTTGGCATCATCGCTGATGCCTATACGGACGAATATGCACAGCGCATGGTTGCCTCGACCCTGCACACCTCCGATATCGTGTTCGTGATCTCCAATTCCGGCGCCGTCCGCTCCATTCTCGATTCTCTCGCTGTCGCGAGACAATACGGCGCACGGGCGATCGTCATGTCCCGGAGCGACTCGCTTGCGGCGGGGCAGGCCGATGCCCTCATAAGCGTGAACATTCCCGAGAATCCCGACATCTACAAACCAACAGCCTCACGCATCGTGCAGATCGCGGTGCTCGACGTTCTCGCCACCGCCGTCGCCAAGGCTCGACCCGAATTCACCAAAGAGACGCTGCGCCGCGTGCGCACCGCCCTCGTCTCGCTCGGCGACGACAGCCAGCCGCGCCCGATCGGCGACTGACGGCATGACGCATGAATGTCATCGGCATGGCCGAACGAGCGCATGCCGGGCGGTCTCGCATTCCTGGCGTATGCAGCACCCTTCGAGATGGTCATTGACCATGCCCATCGCCTGCATGAACGCATAGACGGTGGTCGGGCCGACAAAGCTCCATCCGCGGCGCTTGAGGTCTTTTGATATCTCGGTCGAACGGTCGGTCTTTCCCAGCGTCATGGCGGTGGCATGGTCGAGACGTTTCGGGCGCTCGTCGGTACCGGGCTCGAAACGCCAGAAATAACGGGCAAGCGACCCTTCCTTCTCGACGAGTTCGACAGCCCGTGCGGCATTGTTGATGACCGAGCGGATCTTTCCCCTGTGGCGGACGATTCCCTTGTCCTGCAACAGGCGTTCGACATCCTCATCGCCGAGGCGTGCGATGGCCCTGAAATCGAAATCGAGAAAGGCCGCACGGAAATTCTCCCGCTTCCTGAGGATCGTCAGCCAGGAAAGCCCGGCCTGAAAACCCTCGAGGCAGATCTTCTCGAAGAGCCTGCGATCATCGGTGACAGGACGTCCCCATTCGCGGTCATGATAGGCGACGTAGAGCGGATCCTTCCCCGGCCACCAGCAGCGCGTCTTCCCGTCCTCACCCTCGATCAGCCCCGCTTCAAACATGTGCCATCCGTCCCTGCATGAGAAACCCGCGTTGTGGCTACCAGCTTGCGCACAACAAGCAAACAGCGTTCGCTTGACAAAGTTAATAGGATTATTTACCTCTAAAATAGATTCACTCTGGAGATTTTCATGCGTTCCTGTCTTCTGGCCCTCACGGCCTCGATCGCCCTTTCCGGCTGCACCGATCTGCAGGGGATCGGCAGTGCCGCCATCGAGAAACGGCGGATGATGAACGACCTGCAGGCACGGGCGACACTCGCAGCCACATGCGACATCGCCATCGGCTCGTATTTCCGCGCGTTGAATGATCAGGAACGGCGCTTCGCTGCACTCGTCTGCGGCGGCGCCGGAACACTCGACACCGTGCGCGACCAGTCGACCGCGCCGACCGCCGAAGTGAGCCTGATGCGCAACATGGAGAGTATGGTGGAATAGGCTTGACGGGCACGGACATTCCGCTTTGATCGCCGCCGGACAATGAAACCGGGGAAGATGCTTCATGGAGGGGCGGATCAAGTGGGTCGAGGGACGGCGTTTCGTGGCGTCCTCGCAGAGCGGCCACGCAATCATCATCGACGGACCCAAAAGCGCCGGCGGAGACAATCTCGGCCCGAGCCCGATGGAAATCGTTCTGCTCGGCGCGGGCGGCTGCTCCACTTTCGATGTGATCGAGATTCTGAAGAAATCCCGTCAGGATGTCCGTGACTGCGAACTGGTCATGAATGCCGACCGCGCCGACGAGGCGCCAAGGGTTTTCACGAAGATATCCATGCACTTCATCGTCACCGGCCGGGAGCTGAATGCGAAGGCGGTGCAGCGCGCCATCGACCTTTCGCGGGAGAAATACTGTTCGGCAACCGCCATGCTCGGCCGAACGGCGGAAATTGCCTGCAGCTTCGAGATCGTCGAGATCTGAAGCGCATCCTCTTCGCTCATGCGTTCGATCGCTGGCTCCGTTCGAGGGAACGTTTCTGGCGCCCATCGGAATCGAAATTTTCAGGAGCCAGCCAGGAAAGAAGTGCCTTGCGCCTCACCGGCCATTCATTGTCGAGAATGCTGAACCAGGCAGTGTCGCGATTGCGTCCCTTGACGACGAGGTGCTGGCGAAAGATGCCCTCGAATGTGAAACCGAGGCGCAGTGCCGCCTCCCGGCTTGCGTGGTTCTCGGCGTTGCACTTCCACTCCAGCCGACGATAGCCAAGCACACTCATCGCCTCATCCATCAAAAGGAACAGGCCTTCGGTCGCCGACGCGGTTTTCTGCAGTCCCGGTGAAAACCAGATGTGACCGATCTCGATCGTCCCCTGCTCCGGCGCGATGCGCAGAAACGAACACATGCCCTTCGCGCGGTTGTCTGACCGGTCGACGATGGCGAAAAAAAGCGGATCAGCTGCTGTCGAACACTGGTCCAGCCATTCACCCATGGCCGCCTCGTCGACAAAGGGACCGTACCCAAGCCAGTCCCAGACCCGTTTGCCCGCCTCCCCTTCATGTCCGGTCACGAACAGATCATGCAGGTGGCGGGAACGCATCACGGGTTCGAGCCGTACACGCGGACCTTCGAGCACGTCGCGGGCGGGGCGGTGAGCGGGTAGCCTGATCTCGTTCAAGAGGATGACATCCATTCTGCAAACATCATTCGTTTTGCATATCAGCATGCCACCGGAAATCGCCCGGTTACTCCGGCTGCGCCAGTTCCAATTCCCGATCCTCACCGGGATCATTTGCATCCATGCGGCCGCCTTCAACCAGAAGATGTTGCAGAACAGGTTCGCCGTGAACAGCGGATCGTGGCCAGGATCCATCCTCACCGGCGCCGATGGATCGCCTCTCCGCCTGCATGGGCATGAGCGAACGGGCGATGCAACAGCCCTCGATCGGTTCATCGCCGCCTATGGACAACAGAATGCTGAAAGGGTCCGGCAGGCTGTCGGCGAGCGTGCCAAGGGCCTCGCACGGTGCCGGCTTGATGGCGGCGACCATGGCGTGTCCCGGATTTTCGTGCAGCGTTCCGCGCCACTGACTGCCAACCGACGACTCGCCTTCGACGGGAAAATGCGCACCCTCATAATATTCCTCGCGCCTCTGGCCGAGTTCATCTCCAGCATGGCGCATGACGGCCGAACGATTATCGATGGCAAGCTGCCAGGGTTCTCCGACCCCTTCGCAATAGAACTGGTCTGTCAGCAGCATCCGCGCCTCGCCTGCTGTCGAAACAGACAGGGCGAGAAGGACACTGCAAAACCCGGTACCGGAGAAGAGATTCATGGCTTTCCCGTTGTCAAACGCTCAGTTGAAACAATCGAGACATCTTAAATCTTGCCAGACAATGATTCCAGCAAAACGACCGCTGGAAAACAATTGTTTCCAGCGGTCCAGTGTACAAACCATCAGATTATCTACTTTCAGGAGACCATATTTTTCTATTTGAGCGAAGCGCTGTTCCCTTTCCAGTCGGTCATGTCCTGACCCGAACCATGGTGAATCGGACCGATACGGTCATGCAGCGCGGCCGCAAGGACGAATGCAGCCAGAATGGCGGCGACCATTGCCGTACCGAGCGGGCGTCTCCACTCGCGGAACCGCCCACTCGAACTGTTGTCGCACTGAATCGCCCTGGTCATACCAGTCATGAGCTCTTCTCCATTTTCATCGGGAAAGCCAGACTGCAGACATCGGATTAAAAACTGAAACGAATAGGTATGATGGAAACCATCACAATTCGTTATGAGATTGCAGGTCAGATATCGAGATTGACCACCTTGAGCGCATTGTCCTGAATGAACTCGCGCCTCGGCTCGACGACATCGCCCATGAGGGTGGTGAAGATGTCATCGGCCTCGTCTGCATGGTCGATGCGTACCTGAATGAGAGAGCGGATCTCCGGGTCGAGTGTGGTTTCCCAGAGCTGACCCGGATTCATCTCGCCGAGCCCCTTGTAGCGCTGGATGGAGAGGCCCTTGCGGCCGAGCTGCAGAACCGATTCGACCAGCGAGACGGGACCATCGACACGCATCTGCTGATCCTTGCGTTCGAGTGTGCAGGAAGCATCGAAGATGTCCCCCATCCGCGCCAGCGCTTCGGCGAGCCTGCGTGCCTCGGGTGCTCGCGCAAGAGCCGGTTCCAACCGATGGCGCACACGGCGTTCGCCGAGCTGGTGATGGAAGATGAGCTCACCCTCGTCGGTAGCATGGACCTGCCAGCCACCCTGCCCGCGTTCGCCGAGGCGTCGCGCAACCTCCTGACCAAGTGTCAGAGCTGCGGTCTCGTCGCTCATGGCGCCCTCGGCAAACGCACCGGTCAGGGCAAGCGCCTCGACCATCTCGACAGGATGACGGCGTGACAGGCTCAGCACCATGGACCGCGCGGTGCGCGCATGTTCGACGAGCCCTGTCAGCTCCTCGCCTTCGAGCCTGCGTTCCTCGTTGATAACAAGCGTGCTGTCATCAATGCCCGTGGCGATCAGATGATTCTCCAGCGCCTCGTCATCCTTGAGATAACGTTCCTTCTGTCCGCGCTTGACCTTGTAAAGCGGCGGCTGGGCAATGTAGAGAAAGCCGCCTTCGACAACCTGTGGCAGGTGGCGGTAGAAGAAGGTCAACAGAAGTGTGCGGATATGGCTGCCGTCGACATCGGCATCCGTCATGATGATGATTTTGTGATAGCGCAGCTTGGCGATGTCGAAATCGTCGCGGATGCCGGTGCCGAGTGCTGTGATCAGCGTGCCGATTTCCTGACTGGAGAGCACCTTGTCGAGACGTGCGCGCTCGACATTGAGAATCTTGCCGCGTAACGGCAGGATCGCCTGCGTGGCCCGGTCGCGGCCCTGCTTGGCCGAG
>JAGREZ010000287.1 GCA_020446285.1 Geminicoccaceae bacterium | reverse complement strand
GACGAGAGCCGCACCTTCGGCATGGAAGGCATGTTCCGCCAGCTCGGCATCTACAACCCCAAGGGCCAGCTCTACAAGCCGGAGGATGCCGACCAGCTCATGTACTACAAGGAGAGCATCGACGGTCAGGTGCTGCAGGAGGGCATCAACGAGGCGGGTGCGATGTCCGACTGGATTGCCGCCGCAACCTCCTATTCGACGCACGATGTGCCGATCATCCCCTTCTACATCTACTATTCGATGTTCGGCTTCCAGCGCGTCGGCGATCTTGCATGGGCCGCCGGCGACAGCCGTGCACGCGGTTTCCTGATCGGCGGAACGAGCGGACGGACGACGCTCAATGGCGAGGGCCTGCAGCATGAGGATGGCCACAGCCATATCCTCGCCCAGACCATCCCCAACTGTGTGTCCTATGACCCGACCTATTCCTACGAGGTGGCCGTCATCGTCCAGGACGGTCTCAGGCGGATGCTGGAGGAACAGGAAGACATCTATTACTACATCACGGTCCTGAACGAGAATTATCACCATCCGGCCCTGCCCGAAGGTGTCGATGAGCATATCAAGAAGGGGCTCTATCTCCTCAAGCCCGCCGATGATCCGAAGGGACGCAGGAAGCAGACGAAAGTGCGGCTGCTGGGCTCGGGCTCGATCCTGCGCGAAGTGATCGCCGGTGCGGATCTGCTCAAGCAGGATTTCGGTGTCGATGCCGATATCTACAGCGCGCCGAGCTTCAATCTTCTCGCCCGTGACGGTCAGGAGGTGGAGCGCTGGAACATGCTGCATCCCGGTGAGGAACCACGCAAGGCGCATGTCACCGAACTGCTCGACGGCAGCGATGCCCCGGTCATCGTTTCGACCGACTATATGCGCCTGTACGCCGAGCAGGTCCGGGCCTATGTGCCAGCACGCTGTGTCGTGCTGGGTACCGACGGGTTCGGCCGCAGTGACTATCGCAAGGCCCTGCGTCGTCATTTCGAGGTGGATCGCTATCAGGTCGCCGTCGCCGCACTTTCGGCACTGGCCGCCGAAGGCAAGATCGACCGCAAGACCGTCGGTGAAGCCATCGCCAGATACGGTATCGACACAGAAAAGACATACGCGCTCTACGCGTAATCAGGACGAGCGGAGGAAAACGATATGAGCGCAGTCAGCGAGATTCACGTCCCCGACATCGGCGATTTCAAGGATGTCGAGATCATCGAGGTGCATGTCGAGCCCGGTCAGGAAATATCGGCCGAGGATCCCGTCCTCACGCTGGAAAGCGACAAGGCGTCGATGGAGGTTCCCTCGCCGGTTTCCGGCAAGGTCGTCGAGGTGAAGGTCAAGGTCGGCGATACCGTGTCCGAAGGGACACTGATGATGACCCTCGAAAGCGGCGAGGCATCGGCTCCGGTCGAACCGCCCTCGCCCGATGGCCACCAGGAGAGTGACGCCAGACCGATTGCCGAGCCCGAGAAGTCGGGCGCGCCACCGGTACCGCCGAAGGCATCCGGCGCCGACAAACCCGACTTTTCCGATGTGCATGCCAGCCCATCGGTCCGCCGTCTCGCCCGTGAACTCGAGATCGACCTGAACAAGGTGAGCGGCACCGGCGAAAAGGGGCGCATTACCCGCGATGACGTCAAGGCCTTCCTTGGCGGCGGCGCGCCATCGGGATCGGCCGCGGCTCCGGCAGCCGGCGCCGGCATTCCCGAGGTGCCACTTCCCGACTTCTCGAAATTCGGGCCGATCGAGGAAAAGCCGCTCGGACGGATCAAGAAGATCTCCGGACCCCATCTCCACCGCGCCTGGCTCAACGTCCCGGCCGTCACCCACTGCGACGAGGCGGATATCACCGAGACCGACAAGTTCCGCAAGGAGCTCGATACGGTCGCCAAGGACAAGGGCTACCGGGTGACCTTGCTCGCCTTCCTCATCAAGGCCTCCGTCTCCGCCCTGAGGAAGTTCCCCGAATTCAACAGCTCCCTCGACCCGGCGAAGAGTACCCTGATCTACAAGCACTATTACAATGTCGGCATCGCCGTCGATACGCCCGACGGGCTGGTCGTGCCGGTCATCAGGGATGCCGATCGCAAGGGAATCGACGAACTGTCGCGGGAAATGGGCGAGATCTCCGCCAGGGCCCGCGATGGCAAGCTCGGCTCCGCCGACCTCCAGGGTGCGACCTTCACCATCTCCTCGCTCGGCGGTATCGGCGGTACGGCCTTTTCGCCCATCGTCAATGCCCCCGAGGTGGCCATTCTCGGCGTCGTGCGCTCGAAGATGGCGCCTGTATGGAACGGCAGCGAGTTCGTACCGCGCAACATGCTGCCGGTCTGCCTCTCCTACGACCATCGGGTCATCGACGGCGCTCTTGCCGCACGCTTCGCCCGGCATCTCTGCCATGTCATCGAAGACGTGCGACGGCTGGCACTCTGATCGGGAGAACGGAACATGGATATCAAGGTTCCCGACATCGGTGACTTCAAGGACGTCGAGATCATCGAGCTGCATGTTGCCGCGGGCGACGAGATCGCCGAGGAGGACATCCTCATCACGCTCGAATCCGACAAGGCGTCGATGGAAGTTCCATCCACGGGCTCCGGCAAGGTGACCGATGTCAAGGTCAAGGTCGGCGACAAGGTGAGCGAAGGCAGCGTCATCTGTACCGTCGAGGGCGGTGCATCCGCCGCACCGGCGAAATCCGCCCCGCCACAACAGGAAGGCAAGGCACCGGCTTCCGCTCCCTCTGCCGCCAGACCTTCCGGCAAGGCCGACCAGCATGCGGAAATCCTCGTGCTCGGCGCCGGCCCCGGTGGCTATACGGCAGCATTCCGCGCGGCGGATCTGGGCAGGAAGGTGGTGCTGGTCGAACGCTGGGACACGCTCGGCGGCGTGTGCCTCAATGTCGGCTGCATCCCGTCCAAGGCGCTCCTGCATGCCGCAAGGGTCATGAGTGAAGCGCGGGAAATGGGCGAACATGGTATCGCCTTCAGCAAGCCCAAGGTCGATATCGACAAATTGCGCGCATGGAAGGAAGGTGTCGTCGGCAAGCTCACCGGCGGGCTTTCCGGCATGGCCAGACAGCGCAAGGTGACGACCGTCCGGGGCCACGGCCGCTTCATTTCCTCCAACGAGGTGGAAGTGGAGCAGGATGGCAAGAAAACGGTGGTGAGCTTCGATTCCGCCATCATCGCCGCAGGCTCCGAGCCGGTTACCCTGCCCTTCATCCCGCATGACGATCCAAGGGTCATCGACAGCACCGGTGCACTCGAACTCGAGGATGTGCCCAAGCGCCTGCTGGTGCTCGGTGGCGGCATCATCGGTCTGGAGATGGCTTGCGTCTATCACGAGCTCGGCTCGAAGGTGACCATCGTCGAGCTGATGGACCAGATCATTCCCGGCGCCGACAAGGATGTCATCACGCCGTTGATGAAGCGGATCAAGGGGCAGTACGAGAACATCTATCTCAAGGCGAAAGTCACCGGTGTGAAGGCCGAGAAGAAGGGGCTTGTCGTTAGTTTCGAGGGTGGCGATGCGCCCGGGAGCGATACTTTCGACAAGGTTCTCGTCGCGGTCGGCCGCAAGCCCAACGGCAAACTGATCGATGCCGACAAGGCGGGCGTTGCCGTGGACGAGCGCGGGTTCATCGCCGTCGACAAGGAGATGCGCACCAACGTTCCGCACATCTTTGCCATCGGTGATCTCGTCGGTCAGCCGATGCTCGCCCACAAGGCCGTGCATGAAGGCAAGACGGCCGCCGAAGTGGCCAGTGGCCTCAAATCCGCCTTCGATGCGAAGGTCATACCGTCGGTGGCCTACACAGATCCGGAAGTGGCCTGGGTCGGTTTGACGGAAAACGAGGCCAGGGCCAGGGGTATCAAGTACGGCAAGGGCGTGTTCCCGTGGGCCGCATCCGGCCGGGCCATCTCGCTCAATCGCACAGAGGGTATGACCAAGCTTCTGTTCGATGAGGAAACCGACCGCGTGATCGGTGCCGGCATGACCGGCGTCAATGCCGGCGATCTGATTGCCGAAGTGGCGCTTGCCATCGAGATGGGTGCCGACGCGCAGGATATCGGCCTCACCATCCATCCGCACCCGACCCTCTCGGAAAGCGTGGGCATGGCGGCGGAGATGTTCGAGGGTACGATCACCGACCTGATCCCGCCCAAGCGCAAGAAGACATAGAAGACCGGCACCGGCTGTTCGGGTAACGGCCGGTGCCGCATTTTCCTGCCTTCGCTTCAGCCGTGGCGGGTCACGATGGTCTTGATGCGGGTGAATTCGAGAAGGCCATCGAAGCCTTTTTCGCGACCATGGCCACTCTTGCCACAACCTCCGAAGGGAAGTTCCACGCCGCCGCCGGCACCATAGGCATTGATGAACACCTGCCCGGCGCGAATCCGGCGCGCGAGGCGCATCTGCCTTGCGCCATCGCTTGTCCAGATACCGGCGACGAGCCCGTAATCGGTCGCATTGGCGATGCGCAGCGCGTCGGCCTCGTCATCGAACGGGATCATGCTCAGGACGGGTCCGAAGATCTCCTCACGGGCGATGGGGTGATCTTCGGGGACAGGCCCGAACAGCATGGGTGGACAGTAATATCCGCCATCCGGCGCATCGCTGACGACCTCCCCCTGTGCGATGAGCGGGATGCCGTCGGCGAGTGCCCGGTCGATATGGGCCTGCACGATGTCGCGCTGGGCGCTGCTGACGAGCGGACCACAGTCGAGATCTCTGTCATGCGGTCCGGCGCGCAGGCTGCGAAAGCGCCGGGCAAGGGATGGCAGCAGCCGGTCCATGATGCTTTTCTGCAAGAGCAGGCGCGATCCGGCCGAGCATGTCTGGCCGGCATTCTGGATGATGGCATTGGTGAGCACCGGCAGTGCCGCTTCCAGATCGGCATCGTCGAAGACGATCTGCGGGGACTTCCCGCCGAGTTCGAGCGTGCAGCCGATGTGATTGCGCGCGGCTGCCTGCTGCACGGATACACCAACCGGCGGCGAGCCGGTGAAGGTCACGAAATCGATGCCACCATGCCCCGCGAGTGCCGCGCCGGCGGTTTCTCCGTAGCCGGTCACGATGTTGACGACCCCGGGCGGAAATCCGGCCTCGTCGAGGCAGCGGGCAACGGCGAGGATCGACAGGCACGCATCCTCGGCCGGCTTGATGACCACGGTATTGCCGGCGGCGATGGCAGCCCCGAGCGTACGTCCGAGAATCTGGATCGGATAGTTCCAGGGAATGATGATGCCGACAACCCCGTGCGGCTCGCGCAGGGTCATGGCCGTATGGCCGTCGAGAAACGGCAGTGTCGTTCCCCGTACCATTTCCGCTGCCGAACCATAGAATTCGAAATAGCGCGCGAGTGCCACGGCGTCCGCGCGTCCCTGTCTGAGCGGCTTGCCGGTATCCCTGCTCTCGATTGCAGCGATGTCGTCTTCGCGTGCCGCCACCATCCCTGAAAGGCGATGCAGGAGCCGTCCGCGTTCGAGTGCGGTCATCGACGACCACGGACTGCTTTCGAACGCCCGCCTCGCCGCTGCCACGGCACGGTCGATATCGCCAGCTTCGCCCGCCGCGAGACTTGCGAACGGCTTGCCGTCGCTCGGGCAGCGCACTTCGATCCGCTTCGACGACCCCGCCTCGCACCATTCACCATCGATCAGCAGATATTCTTTCATGGGGTCTCTCTCTCCTCCAATCGCCTGATACACGAGCGTTCGATCACGCAAGGATGATCGTGCCTGCAGCACATTCCGGGTAGCAGGGCGCAACACCGTGTCACAAGATCCACGGATCGGCATCATGCGTCGAACCTCGCGATTGCACTTCGGCGACACAATCACTATTTCCCCGTGGGAACCTGCGCATTTCATTTTCGATGGACGAGGCTTGGCACAATCTTTTCTTTTTCACCGCGGCAGGGCCAGCGCCGAGGCGCGCCCCTGGCTGACCGGCATCATTTCCACCGTCGAGTCCCTGACACTGCGAATCGTCTGGTGGATTTCCGCGCG
>JAGREZ010000286.1:9462-12903 GCA_020446285.1 Geminicoccaceae bacterium | reverse complement strand
GGGTGAGCTCGTCCTTCTCGAAACCATCGCCGAAATCGACATGACGCCAGTCCGAACCGGCCCGCAGCTCGGTGTTTCGGTTGAGATTGCGCAGCCAGGCGAGATTGATTCCGTAGCTGGACTGGTTGCCAGCCTGGTCGAAATCGCGCTCCTCGATGATGCCGCCGAGACGGAAATGGTTCCGCCCGTAGATCGAGGAGACGTTCATGGAGAGGTACTCCTGCTGGTACAGGCTCTCGCCGCGGCGGGTGATCGCGTTATCGGGAAGTATGTCATCGAGCACGATATCGATCTCGTCACGTTCGTCATTGATCCGGTCGAACGGGTCCGTGTCCTCGATCTCGCGGCGGAACCGGTCGAAGCGTGACGAGAGGCGGTTGACGTAGTTGGCGCCGAAGGAGAGCTTGTTGGTCGGACGCCACTCACCCTCGACATTGATGTTGGGCTCGTCGAAAACCTGACCGCCGGTTGCCCGAAGGCGCGTGCGTGCGTTCGGCCGCGCCTCGAAACCGATCTGCCAGTAGGGCCCCGACTGCTGTTTGTCGTCGAGCGTCTCGTCCTCGATCCTGGAATATCCGAGCCCGCCGAGCAGGGCGAAACGGTCGTTGATCTCGTAGGATGTATCCAGACCGCCGAAGATCGCCTTGCTGTGACGGGCCGGTTCGTCCTCGGTCTGGTCGTAATCGGCATCGTCCCAGAAGCCGCGCAATGTCCAGCCGATCGGGCTCTCCCGGTCGAGACTCGTCACGCTTCCCGAAACGGTATTGGCGGTGACGTCGGCAAGACTGTTGTCGTCCTGGCCCAGATGGGTGAGCTGATAGCGCGCCTCGAGTTCCGCCCAGTCGCCGAGGCGGCGCTTGATGTAGGGACTGACCGATCCTGAATATTCGGTAGCCCGGTTGTCCGAGGTGACGAACTCGCTGATCGAGGTGGGATTCACATCGTCGATGAGCACGTCACCGACGTCGGCCTGCAGGTCGAGAAAGAGAAAATCCCGGAAAAGTTCGGCGCGGGCTCCTCCCTCGAATGTGTTGCGGAGGGTGGATTCATTGCGGTGCCTGGCAAAGCCCAGTGCTTCGAGCGTGTAGTCCATGATGGCATCGAACCGGGTTTCGTCCGCCTCGACCCTGACGCCCGGCGCAACCTTGCCGACCACGTCCGAATCGCGCTCGCCATTGACTTCGTTCTCGACATTGTCGGTAAAGGCCGTGGCCACCTCGATGCGCGGCACCACCACCCATCCGGCGAGCGCCACCGGTGCGGTCGCCATCGCGACCCACAGGCCGAATCCGACACCGAGCGGCGCGGAGGTGAACAGGCGCCGCCACCAGGGTGTCTTGCGCGTCCGTCCTGTGGCGGGCGGCACGTTGTAGTCGGCGTGATAGTAGTAATTGTAGTTGCCGTTCGCCCGTCCCGAGGTCGCCTTGTTCAACATGAGCTGGACGTCGGTATGTTCGGCGATCTGTTCCACCGCCTGTTCGACGACATCGCGGGCAGTCGCTCCGGCCTCGACCACAAACAGGGTCTGTCCGGCGATCGGCGCGAGGGCGAGCGCTTCGCTGGTGGCGAGCACCGGCGGCGCATCGATGACGACGATCAATCGCTCGTCGGCGCGCAGCAGGCTCTCCACCATCCGCGCCATACGCCGGCTGGCGTACAGTTCCGGATTGCCATTGCCGACCCCGCCGGCACCGATGAAGGTGAGGTGGGGAATATTCGTGCGATGCAGGATGTCGGCGAGGGTGGCCCCCTTCGCTGCCAGATATTCGGTCAGACCCGGCCCGTCATGTTCGATCCCGAGGGCCTGCTCGGTGCCGCGCATCGTGGTGTCGGCGTCGATCAGAACGACCCGCGCATCACGTTCCTGGGCGAGCGAGAGGGCGAGATTGATCGAGGTGAAGGTCTTGCCTTCACCCGGTCGGGCGCTGGTGACGAGAATGACGCGATCGCGACTGCCACCCTCCTGCATCATGGCATGGGCGAGGAGCGGGCGCTTGACGACCCGCATTTCCTCGGCGAGCAGGGCGCGGTCGCCACGGGGATCGATCAGACCGTGTGCGCGCAGATGCGAAAGACTGATCCGGAGCTCGCCGCTGCGCGTCCTTCCTGCTTCCTTCGGTCTGCCCGCTTCCCTCTGCCTGTCGCTCCGGCCCTTCGTTCCTGCTGCCGGAGTGCCGGTCGGGGGAGCCTTGCGCGCGGGCGACTTCGCTGGAGCCGGCTTCGCTGTGGCGGCCTTTCTCGCGGCGGCTCTTTCTGCCCTGGCGGCGGTCCGCTCTGCGGCCGCCCTTTCCGCGAGCGCCCTTTCGATGGCTGCCTTCTCCGCGGCTGCATTCTTCACGGCCTTGCGGGTCGCCGATTTCTGTTTGACGCCGGCGCCACGCACCGCCGTCTCCCGCTGGCCGGCATCTTCGGCCTGTTCCGCCCGGCTGCGGCGCGGGACGAGTTTGTGTACCGTGCTCATGCTTGCGAAGCCTCCTGGCGGATGGACGTGTCGTCACTTCTCAGCGGTTCGACCATCTGTGTTCGTTCGGCGAGAACGAGGATGCCGAAAGCGAGAAACAGAAGGCCGCAGCCCAGAATGAAGCCCGCCGAACGGACGATTGCCGAACGCCGGTCGCTCTGGCGGCGAAGCCTGCTCAATGAGCCGAGCACCCGGAGATCGAATGCTTCCTGCAACGATCTCGGACTGTCGAAGGGCGAGTTGACCAGACCGATCAGGAGCGCCACCGCGGCACCGAGTCCAAGCCCGATAACCAGTACGGCGGCGAGCAACATCAGCCGGTTGGGGCTGGAGGGCTGTTCCGGAAGGCTCGGTGGGTCAATAATCTCGAGTTCGAGACGATTACCGCGTGCGCCAAACTCACCGGCGATGCGTGCCTGATCGCGCTGCTGCGTCAGCTGCGTATAGTTGCGCTTGGCAAGCTCCACATCGCTGGCCAGCCGGCGATACTCCGCCTCGGCGCGCGGGGCTACATCGACTTCGGCGGCGAGCTCGGCGGCGCGCATCTCCGCCTGTTCGAGCGAACTCTCCGCGCGTGCGACCCGGGCACCGGTCTGGGCGAGCTGCAGGCGCAGCCGTTCATAGGCCGGGTTGCTCGCTCCGCGCTCCTCCGGCAACGGGTTGTTGCGCATGTCGGCTTCGAGATTTTCGATCGCCCTGCGGGTCGAGGTGACATCGGGATGTTGCGGCGTGTAGCGGCTCTGAAGCTCCGACAGCCTCTCGCGCAGCGATTCGAGTTCCGCCGCGCGGCCGACGAGACGGCCGGGCTGGCTGGCCACCGGCAGGGTCTGGCGCGTGGTCGTGAGCTGTCGTTCGAGCTCGTTGCGCTCGGCGGTCGCCAGCGCCAGTTCGTCACGAACGTCCTGGACGCGGGCGCGGGCTTCCTGCAACCGCATGTAGAACCGGTCGCTGCCGCCGATATGCGCCGCATTGAGCTCCTG
>JAGREZ010000286.1:9225-9420 GCA_020446285.1 Geminicoccaceae bacterium | reverse complement strand
GATCTGGCCATCGAGGAATTCCGTCGTTTCGCGCAATTGCTCGGTATCCCGGCCGACGGCCGGATTGGCCACGGTCTCGAGCAGGCCGGAGACGACCTTCTGGGCCCTGTACGGGTCGCGGTCGGCATAGTCGATGAGGAAGAAATTGCGGTCCTCGACCTCGATGCGGGTCCGGTCGCGGATTGCCGACACGAG
>JAGREZ010000286.1:0-9166 GCA_020446285.1 Geminicoccaceae bacterium | reverse complement strand
TCCACCATGCGCTCGACATTGGCGCCACTGAGCAGGGTCTGGCGGAGCAGGGTCAGCCGGGCATCGGAGTTCGTCGGCATGAACCCGCCCGGAAGAAGCGCTCCCGGGAAGTTCTCGGTGTCGACATAGATCCGCGCGTGGCTCTCATACTGGTTGGGGATCATGGTGACCGCCGCCCAGCCGATCAGGCAGACCAGCCAGGCGATGGCGAGCGCAAGCCAGCGACCGCGCCATATATGGCTTGCCAGGCCGACGACCTGTGTGAGGACCTCTTGCATCTCGATGCTCCGGCAATCGTCAGAAGGTTGTCTCGGGGACGATCAGCACGTCGCCCGGAAGGAGCATCGCATTGGCCGACACGTCTCCGTCCTGGAGCAGATCGGTGAGCCGCACGCGATACCGCTTCGTGCCGGTATCGCTCTTGCGGACCAGGACCGCCGCGTTGCCGTCGGCGAATTCGGTCAGGCCCTCGACGGCGATGAGCGCATCGAGAAGGGTCATGTTCGGCTGAAAGGTCAGGCTCTGCGGCTTGGTTGCCTCGCCGATGACCCGGATCTGCTGGTCGAGTGGCCCTTCGTAATCGGCGACGATCACGGTCACGACCGGATTCTGGACATAGGCCGAAAGCCGGCGCTTGATGTCTTCGGCAAGAGTCGGCGGGGCCTTTCCGGCGGCGTCGATCTCGTCGATGAGCGGCATCGATATGCGTCCGTCGGGGCGCACCCGCACGGTCAGCGACAGGTCACGGTCCTGCCAGACGAAGATCTGCAGTTCGTCGCCCGGGGCGATGGTGTATTCGCCGGCGACATCGCTGACCTGCGCCGGCGTGGCGTAGAGCGGCGGTTCGGGAAGGCGTTCGCATCCGGCGAGAACCGGCCCGGCGAGAAGGACCGCAATGCCGATCGCGAGGCTGTGGCGACGCTTGTGCGAACAGGATGAACGGCGCGGGTGGGTGACACCCGTACGGTGAGTATCTTTCATGATGTTGCCGACCTCCGCGAACGCGGGATTGCGTTCCCAAATGGAAATGTTTGATGGCCCGAAAGGTGCCATAGTTGACAATTCATCTCAAGCCAATCACCAGCTCGACTATGGTTAATTGGCGCACCATAGTGAATATTAATCAAGGAACGAGTCCGCATTTGCAGTGAACGGGACTGTCGAAATTTTTTACATATTATGGTCCCTAGCCCATTTGTTTGGGTTTCTTTGCAGTCTCTCTATACTCAGGGTAGTTGCGGACATGCGATGGCGAGCCGGGCACCCTCCGGCATTCCGACAGAACGCTGTTAACACGGCCTTTACCCTTGGGTGATAGGTTCGGGGGTGTTGTGCGCGTGCGCCCGGTTTCGCCGCGGAGCACCGTTTTCGGTTTCAGAGCTTGTTCGGGAAATCATCCAGTTGTCAGTTCCCTTGACAAATCGTGCACGCATCGCCCGGCCGCGCTCGGGCAGCGTTCTCGTGACCGGTGGCGCGGGCTATATCGGATCGCACGTCGTCCTGGCGCTGGCCGGGGCCGGCTGGCCGGTCGTGATCCTCGACAATCTGTCCACGGGTCGCCTTGGCCCCGCGCACGCCCGGGCCGCCTTCGTCGAGGGCGAGGTGGACGACCAGGCGCTGGTCAGGGACACGCTCGAGCGTCACGACGTGGTCGCCGTCATCCACATGGCCGGCTCGATCATCGTCCCCGAAAGCGTGCGCGACCCGCTGAGCTACTACGACAACAACACGTCGGCGGCGCGTGCGCTGCTCGATGTCTGCGTGCGCCACGGGCTCGATGCCTTCATCTTCTCGAGCACGGCGGCCGTCTATGGCGACGCGACCAGCCCGATCGCCGAAACAGCACCGACCGAGCCGCTGAATGCCTATGGCGCGTCGAAGCTGATGGTGGAGCGGATCGTGCGTGACACTGCCTACGCGCATGACCTGCCTTTCGCGATCCTGCGCTATTTCAACGTGGCCGGCGCCGATCCGAAGGGGCGTTGCGGCCAGATCGTCGAGAACGCCACCCATCTGCTCAAGGTCGCCTGCGAGGTCGCCATGGGCGAACGTTCGGGGATCTCGATCTTCGGCACCGACTATCCCACACGCGACGGTACCTGCATCCGCGATTTCATCCATGTGGCCGACCTTGCGAGCGCGCATGCGGCAGCCGTCGACTATCTCGTCGGGGGCGGTGCCAGTACCATTCTCAATTGCGGCTATGGTCGCGGCTTCTCGGTGCGCGAGATGCTCGACGCGGTCGAGCGCCAGTGCGGCCGGAAACTCGCCATTCATGAGGCGCCACGCCGGGCGGGTGACGCCGCCGAGGTCATCGCCGATGTCACCCGGATCGGCGAGACCCTCGACTGGCAGCCGGCCCATGCCGATCTCGACGAAATCGTCGCGCATGCGTTGGCCTGGGAAGAAAAGCGCGTCTTCGGCAGCTGACCGGGCTGGCTTTTCCCGTTTGGATGGAACACCCAAACGATCAGGAATCACCTGATCGGGAAGACGGCTCTATCGGGTACCCTCAGCCGGGTGTGAGAAACTGGCTTGCGAAGCGTGGATAGATCGCGCCGATCTCTTCTGCGACAGCGCCCCTGACGAGTTCGCATGTCTCGTCACCGGGAAACGGGGTGATCTTCGGCTCGTCGGGCATGTCGAAGTGAAAGCCGGTGGCCGCCACGAGTTCGCCGGGTGTTTCGCCCGGATGAAGGGAGACCAGGCGAAAGCGGCCGTTCTCCCGTCGCATCAGACAGCGGTCGGTCAGGAGCCAGCGTCCGTCACGGCCCGGTGCCGTGACGAAATCCACTTTTTCGACCAGCGTTTTCGGATTGTGATCGGTGCGGAAGAGAATGAGATCGGGTACGAGCGATGCCAGATAGGGCGCGCCGAAATTGCCGATGAAGCGCTTGCCCATGACCGGTGAGCCTTCAGCGACGCCCGAGGGAGACAGGCCGAGCAGGTTGATGGCCGCTTCGGCGTCGATCTGGACGCCGGAGAAGAAGAATGCGTTGATCCGTCCCTGAGCCGCGCAGTCGAAGAGCTCGCGACCGCCATCGGTGAAGCTGGTGTGCCTTTCCGAACCGAGGATCGAAACGCGCATGGAACCGCCGGCAAGCCTCGCCGCGAGCAGCGCCCCGGCGGCCGGTATGGGCGAGCTTGCGCCGACGGCCACATGCCCCTTGCCTTCGAGCAGCCGGGCAACGGTTGCGATCATCAGGAGAGCCTTGTCCGGGGTCATGGTTCGGCCAGCCAGCGGTCGAGGAACTTCGTGAGATCGGCGCCGCCGCTTCGCGCCGCCTCGGCATAGGCGGCGATCCACTCGCCGTCGGCGGGATAACGGCCGAAGAGGGCACCGGGCGATGCTCCTCCCTCGATCGTCTCCACCCGTTCGACATAGAGTGCCGGAAGGGTGCCGGCGGCAAGCGCTTCGTCGGTGAGAAGACTGCCCCCCCGGCGTGTCTCGACGCTCGCGAGGGTTCGTCGGGCGGCATGGGCCATCAGCATGAGTTCGCGCCGAATACCGATCCAGACATTGCCGTCCTCATCTGCGAGCGGTGCATGAAAGAGTGTGATGTCCGGCCGGATGGCTGGCACGAGGAGCACGGGCCTGCCGGAAAACGGATCGTCCTGAACCTTCCAGTCCGGCCGGAACGAGATCAGGTCGGAACCGATCACGCCCGCCAGCGGCAGGAAAGTCACCCCCTTCTCGGCGGCCTGAAGGCCGGCATGGATGGCCGGGCAGGTGGCCTCGCGAATGCGGATCCCGCCCGATCGAAGGGCCCGGTCGAAGGCCGGCGCGCGACCCAGCTCGCCGAGGCCGAAGGCCGCCGTCTCGACTTCCTCGACACAGCCGCCCGCGACCAGAAGCTCGGCCTGAAGACCCAGTTGCGGGCAGCCGACCAGACGCAACCCGCGCGCGCCGCGACGGATGAGTTCGCGCACGACGGCAAGCGCGCAACCCGAATAATCCGGGGCAAGGGCGATGAGCGCGCCATCGTCTATTCGTGCGGCCAGCGCTTCGGCGCCGTGAGGCGACGGGGAAGGGCTCATGCCTGCCCCCGCTGGACCCGGTCGGCGAGCACGCACAGAAGTTCGAACATGATGCTGACGCCGACCCAGGCGGTGTTGCCACTCGGGTCGAAGGGCGGACTGACCTCGACGAGATCGGCGCCGATGAGATCGAGGCCCTGCAGCTGGCGCACCATGCGTTGCGCCTGATGGGTGGTGAAACCGCCAATCTCCGGCGTGCCGGTGCCGGGAGCCATGGACGGGTCGATGCCGTCGATGTCGAAACTGACATAAGTCGGCCGGTCGCCGACGATATTGCGTGCCTCTTCCATGACATCGTCGACGCCACGATCCATCAGTTCCTCGATCATGATGATTCGGACACCCTGACTCAGACCGAACCGGACATCGTCCATATCGTAGGAAGATCCGCGAATGCCGATCTGCACCATGCGTTTCGGATCGAGCAACCCTTCCTCGATGGCGCGCTTGAACGGTGTTCCGTGGGTATAGCGAAAGCCGCCGAAATAGCCCTCGAACAGGTCGGTGTGGGCGTCGAAATGGATCATGCCCACAGGCTCGCCGGTGACGAGCCCGCGCAGCACGGGCAGTGAGATCAGGTGATCGCCGCCGGCGGTCATCGGCACGATTCGGCGTTCACGGACGCGATCATAGAATGACTGCACACGTTCGAGCGTGTCGGCGACATCCGCCGGATTGACCGGGGTGTCACCCAGATCGGCGCAACGGGCGATGTGGAACGGGCGGATGCGGGTCGCCTGATTGACGAGGCGGATCATGGTGGAAAGGTCGCGCAGCTGGCGCGGTCCGTGCCGCGCGCCGGGACGGTTGGTCGTGCCGCCATCCCAGGGCACGCCGATCAGGCCGATTTCCACCTCCTCCGCCTGTTCCGATGAAAGGTCGACGATCGGCAGGCGCATGAAACTCGGCACACCGGCATAGCGCGGCAGTTCCATGCCGGAGACCGGCATGTAGCCGTGATCGACCTCGTCTTGCATGAACCCGTTCCCTTTCGTTCATCGGCGTTTCCGGCACCATGCCCGCGCCGCTCCACCTAGACAAGACATGCGGACAGGGCGAGAACGCCTGATTGAGGAAATGTTAACCATATCGCAGAGAAAATACCGGAAGGTGGAACTTCCCTTGAAGGAAACGCATTGCGCAGAAGGAAAAGAAGATTTCGCTCACTGAAGGGCATGTCGGGATCGCTGCTTCTCGGGCTCGCGGTCAGCATCGTCTTCGGGTTCGAACCATCGCTGCTGAATGGTCTGGCAGCACAGTTTCGTCCTGTTTCCGACAATTCCGGGAACACCAGTAGTGTCGCGGGCGAACATGCGGGGCCGCGCGCATTGCCGCCGATCGGTGCCGTTGTGCGGGGTGATGTGGAACGGGTGGTCGATGGCGACAGTCTTCACATCCGCGGTATCGCCACCCAGATCCGCCTTTGGGGCCTCGACGCGCCCGAATGGAACGAGAAGGGCGGTACGGCCGCGACCCGGATGCTCGAACGCATCGCCGGCCGCGAGCAACTCGACTGCACAGTTATCGACCATGACCGCTACGGCCGCATCGTCGGCCGCTGCAACCGTACCGATGGCCAGGACATCGCCGCCCTGATGATCCGCTCCGGCACCGCCACCGAATACCGGCGCTACAGCGGCGGCTATTATTCAAACGTTTCCGCCGAGTGAGGATCCGGCTCAGCCGTCGGCATAAACCCCGTACGCCGCATCGATGCCGGCGCGCGGGTCGACCTTCGCGCCGTTGCGGGCGAGGACCATGCCCAGCGAGGCGAGGCAGCGCATGACGTTGGCCTTGCGGCAGACATGGCCCATGGTGCCGATGCGCCAGATTTTGCCATGCAGCGGGCCGAACGAGGTGCCGATCTCGATGCCGAAATCGAGAAGCATCTCGGAGCGCACCGCGTCGGCGTCGGCGATTTCGGCGGGGATCCACACGCCGGTGACATTGGTCATGCGGTGGGTGGCATCGCCGAAGAGCTTCAGTCCCATGGCCTCGAGGCCGGCGCGAAGCGCTTTCGATGTCCGCACATGCCGGGCGATGCCATTGTCGAGACCTTCTTCCAGCACGATGCGGGCGCATTCGCGCGCAGCCCAGAGCATGGTCGTTGCCTCGGTATGGTGGTTGAGGCGCTTCGGGCTCCAATAATCCATGAGCATGCCGAGATCGAAATAGTTCGAGCGGATCATCGGGCCGTTGGCGGCGACGAAGCCCTCGGGACGGATGCCGCCCTCGATATGCTTGCGGCCCTCGACGATCCTTGCCACGCGCTCGTTGAACGTGATGGGCGAAATGCCGGGCGGGCCGGAGAGACATTTCTGCAGGCCGGCGGAGACCGCATCGAGCATCCACTCGTCGGTGAGCAGCCTGTTGCCGGCGATGCTGGCGGTGGCGTCCACATAGAGGATGACATCATGCTCACGGCAGATGCGGCCGAGGCGGTCGAGAGGCTGGCACATGGTGGTCGAGGTATCACCCTGGACCGTGGCGACGACATCGGGGCGATGCTGTCTGATCGCCCGTTCGATCTCGTCCGGGTCGAACACCTGGCCCCATTCCGTTTCGATGGTGACGATTTCGGCGCCGATGCGGGTGGCGATCTCCTTGAGCAGATGGCCGAAACGACCCATCACCGGCACCAGTACCTTCTGTCCCGGCTCGATGATCGAGGCCATGCAGCATTCGATGCCGGCGCGGGCGGTGCCGTCCACCAGTATGGTCCAGTGATTGGCAGTGCTGAAGATGCCGCGATAGAGTGCCATCACCTCGTTCATGTGCCCGGTGAATTCGGGATCGAACTGGCCGAGCATGGGGGTCGACATCGCCCGGAGCACGCGGGGATAGACATCGACGGGCCCCGGTCCCATCAACAGGCGCGGGCTCGGGTCGAGTTCCTTGATGTTCATTGCGGCCGGGCTCCCGTTCATCGGCTTGTCCTTCCCTTTGTGGACCGGCGATATCTAAACAGTGACGGCGAGGGGATCAATCGCATGGCTATCGAACGCGGCGGAAACGGGGACCGGCCCCTCTGGATGACCGCGCTTGGCGGATGCCTCGCGCTGGCGCTCGCGATCGGTGTCGGGCGCTTCATCCTCACTCCGCTGCTGCCGCCGATGATGAGTGAAATCGGGCTCTCGCCAGCGGAGGCGGGGCTGGTCGCCTCGGCCAATTATGCGGGCTATCTCGCCGGTGCGCTCCTCGCCGCCCTGCCGATCATCGGTGAGAGACGAACGGTGTATCTGTGGGGATCTGTGGCCGGAAGTGTGGCATCGACCGCGCTGATGGCATTGAGCGGGAACCTCGGCTGGTTGCTGACACTTCGCTTTCTTGCGGGCATATTCAGCGCGTTCGTGCTGGTGATCGCCTCGGGTGTGGTGGTCGAACGCCTGATGCGCGGCGGACGCCCGGGGCTGACGGCGATCCATTTTTCCGGTGTCGGTGTCGGAATCTCGCTCACAGCGCTTCTGGTGGGTATCGCTACGCCGCTCGGCGCCGGCTGGTCCGGCCTCTGGATCATGGGCGGCGGTCTGTCGCTGCTGCTGGCCGTCGCCGCCTTCTCGCTTTTCGGCAACATTCGAACCCCGAGGCCGCTGGCGGGGAATGCCGATGTGCCGTTCACGCTCGAGCGGCCCATGATCATGCTTACCCTTGCCTATACGCTTTGTGGCTTCGGCTATGCGATCACCGCTACATTCATCATCACCATCGCCCGCGACGCGGCACTCGCGAATGACATGCAGATGGCGATCTGGTTCATCGTCGGCATCACCGCCTTGCCGTCGGTAGCCTTCTGGACGCGCATGGCCGCGCGCTATGGCGTCCTGCAGGCCTACGGTTCGGCGACGCTTCTGCTGTCCTTCGGTGTCGCCCTGAGCGTGCTCGTCGATGGTGTGCCCGGTCTGGCGCTCGCCGCCTTTCTTCTCGGTGCGACGCTCATGGGAATCACCGCACTCGGCCTCGTTGCGGCACGGCGTCTCTGCCCCGATACGCAGATCCGCGCCATTGCCTTCGTGACGGCGGGGTTCAGCGTCGGCCAGATGATCGGCCCGGCGCTGGCCGGATGGCTTGCCGAACTGAGCGGGATGCGCGGGGCGAACGCTTTCCTTCTGCCGTCGCTTGCGGCCAGTGTGCTCCTCTTGCTCTCGGCCTGGATGGCGTTCCGGATGCCGGTTCTCCCCGAAGAAAGGTAGGGCGTCGCGGCGGCCTCCGCTCAGGCGGGCGCCAGCCGTTCGATCGGGCGTTCGACGATGGGCCAGTGGAGAATGGCGGCGATGAATGCGAGGCCGACGCCGCTCCACCAGACATAGGTGTAGGTGCCCATCACATCATAGAGATAGCCGCCGAGCCAGACGCCGAGAAAGGCGCCGACCTGATGGCTCAGGAAAACGATGCCGAAGAGCGTTGCCATGTAACGTGGCCCGAACATGACGGCGATCAGACCGGAAGTTGCGGGAACCGTGGACAGCCACAAGAGGCCCATGGCGGCGGCGAAGACCAGCGTCGACGTGGCGGTCACCGGCAGGAGGATGTAGACGGCGATCACCACGCCCCTTGCCAGATAGATGAGCGAGAGCAGGTTTTTCTTCGACCAGAAACCGCCGATCCAGCCGGAGGCGAGCGAGCCGACGATATTGAACAGGCCGACGAGCGCGATCGCCCAGCCGCCGACCCATGCGTCCACGCCCCGGTCCTGGATGAATGCGGGCAGGTGAGTCTGGATGAAGGCGACGTGATAGCCGCAGACGAAAAAGCCCAGCGTGAGCAGGACATAGCTTCGGTGTCCGGAGGCTTCGCGAAGCGCCTGGGCAAGCGTCTGGCCGGACTGGATGCCGCCGCCGGTTGCTTCACTTCTGGCGAAGGGCGCGGAAAGGGGTATGACCGCCAGCAACAGGCTGCCGGTCAGTATCAGTGCCGTCGACCAGCCATAGGCCATGATGAACGCTTGCCCCATGGGCACGAGCAGGAACTGGCCGAGCGAGTTCGAGGCGACGATGATCCCGAGTGCCATCGACCGCTTGCTGTCCGGCACGGTCTTGCCGACCGCAGCCATGACAAGGGCGAAACTCGCGCCCGCGCCGCCGATGCCGATGAGGATGCCGGCGGAGAGATGCAGCAGTGCCGGTGTGTT
>JAGREZ010000031.1:1754-15673 GCA_020446285.1 Geminicoccaceae bacterium | reverse complement strand
TCGCCAGATGATAGGGCGGGCAGGCAGTCGTGCCGAGCGTGCGCACCTTCTCGTCGAAAAAGGCGGCGATGCGCTCGGGATCGAGCAGGCGGCGCGTTTCCTGATAGAGGAACGTCTTGTTGGCCGAGCCGCCACCCTTGGCAATGAACAGCAGCTCATAGGCCGCCCCCTTGCCGGCGAGGATGTCCATCTGCGCCGGCAGATTGTTCTGGGTATTCTTCTCCGTCCACATGTCGAGAGGCGCCATCTGGCTGTAGCGGAGGTTGGACGTAAGATAGGTATCGGCCACCCCTTTGGAAATCGCCGCCTCGTCGCTGCCGTCGGTAAGTACCAGATGCCCCTTCTTGCCGACGATGATGGCAGTGCCGGTGTCCTGACAGGTCGGGAATACGCCGGCGGACGCGATCGCCGCGTTCTTGAGAAGTTCAAGCGCGACGAAGCGGTCATTGCCCGAAGCCTCGGGGTCATCGAGAATGTTGCGCAACTGCTGCAGGTGCCCCGGACGGAACAGGTGATGAATGTCCCTGAACGCCTCTTCGGTCACCTGTTCGAGCACCCCGGCGCCGACCCGCAGGAGGGTTTCGCCATCGAGTTCGACCGTGCTCACACCATCAATGTCGAGCTTTCGATATTCCGTCTCGTCGGCTCCAAGCTGGAACAGCGGTGAATATCCCTCGGTCATGGCAGACGTCTCCTCGATCTGGCCCGGTTTCCCTCTTGCGACAGTCTTAGCAGCGTGTTGAAGAAATGCCGATAGCCGCGATTCCCCTCGTCTGCGCGAACACCTTCGCCGCCGCCATATGCGCATACGGTCGCGGCATGGCGGCGCTTGATCATTGCAGCGCTTTCGAGTAGCAACGCCGCCATCGAACGTCACTGGCAACAGGCAGGTGACATTCCGGGCGCGTAGCTCAGCGGGAGAGCACTGCCTTCACACGGCAGGGGTCACAGGTTCAATCCCTGTCGCGCCCACCATCTTCCTTCCGGAAACAGTCGGGTTCCATGCGGGATTTCCTTCATCCTGTTTGTGCGGTGGAAACCCGCCGTTAAGTTCTTGCGGTCATGATTGCGGTCGCCGCGCGTTCTTCAGGGCACGGCATCTGTCGATCCAACCGTCCTGCAGGCCACAGATCCATGATCGAGGATGAACTGCCGCGTCGTGCGTCGCTCGAGGTCTGGTTCGAGGTCCATACGCTTTCGCACGATCGCTGGACCATCGACACGATCACGCGCGAGCGGAAGGTCGCGTTTGAGGAAGCCGAGTGCATCATCCGGCAATTCCGCGTGTCCGGCGTCCGTGTGGTAAGGGAGGTCTACAACCCGGACAGCCGGAGAGCGACCATGACGACACTGTTCGAGGACGTTCACGGCACGAACACGGCCGGTCGCCGGGGAGCACGGACACACCGGGGCAACTGACCTGCCGGAACCGCCTGCGCCCGCCAGCGTGTCGCCATTGCCGATATCGGGCAAATCGCCCGGACATGCGCATTGCGCAGTCGGCCCTTGCACGGCGCCTTCCGCCACCATAGCTTCGCCCCGCGCCGTCATGCGGCGGACGCGGAAAAGGTACGAGCGGGAGACCATCGCTTGAGTGAAATCGTCATCGCCATGGCCCAGATCAATCCGGTGGTCGGAGACATCGAAGGCAATGTCCGCCTGATCGAGAGCACCTTCCTCGAGGCAGCCGGAGACGGCGCCGATCTCGTGGTCTTTCCGGAAATGGTGGTGACGGGATATCCGCTCGAGGATCTGGTGCTCAAGCCGGCGCTCCGGCGACACGCGCTGAAGGCGGTCGAGACGCTTGCCGCCGCTACGGCGGGGCGGAGCACGGCGATGCTGATCGGCGCTCCCGATGCCGACCCGTCGAGCCGTCCCGCCAACACCGCCTTTCTTCTCGCCGAAGGCCGGATAGCCGCGCGCAATGCCAAGCATGCCCTGCCGAACTACGGTGTCTTCGATGAGGTCCGCGTGTTTCGCCAAGGGCCTATACCGGGACCGATGGCGCTTCGCCTGCGCGATGGCTCGACGATCCGCCTCGGCGTGATGATCTGCGAGGACATGTGGATCGAGGATGTCGCCGAAGCCCTCGGGGAAAGCGGTGCCGAAATCCTGATCGTCACCAACGGCTCGCCCTACGAGGCGGACAAGCAGGAACTGCGCCTGCAGAAGGCGGTCGCCCGCATCGTCGAGACCGGCCTTCCGCTGCTCTATGTCAATCTTGTCGGCGGCCAGGACGAACTCGTCTTCGATGGTGCCTCCTTCGCGCTCGATGGTGATCGCCGGCTGGTCGCCCAGGCGCCCTGGTTCGAGCCCGCGACCATACACACCCGCTGGCGCCTGCAGGATGAGAAGTGGCGCTGCCTGGGTGCGACGACAGCTCCGGTGCCGCCGCCATCGTCACCGGAAGCGGTGTACCGGGCGATGGTGCTGGGTCTTCGCGACTATGTCACCAAGAACCGGTTTCCGGGAGTTGTGCTCGGCCTGTCGGGTGGCGTGGATTCCGCCCTTTCGGCCGCGGTCGCCGTGGATGCACTCGGTAGCGAGCGGGTACATGCGGTGATGATGCCATCGCGCTACACGTCACCCGAGAGCCTCGACGACGCCGCCGGATGTGCCCGGCTGCTCGGCCTGCGTCTCGACGAGATCGCCATCGAACCGGCGGTCGAGGCCTTTTCCGGAATACTCACGCCGGTCTTCGCCGGGCGTGAACCGGATACAACCGAGGAAAACATCCAGTCGCGCATTCGCGGCGTGCTTCTGATGGCCATTTCCAACAAGCTCGGATCCATGCTGCTCACCACCGGCAACAAGTCGGAAATGTCGGTCGGCTATGCAACGCTCTATGGCGACATGTGCGGCGGCTATTCGGTTCTCAAGGATGTCTACAAGATGTCCGTCTTCGAACTCTGCCGCTATCGCAACCTCACGCGCCCGCCGTCATGTCTCGGCCCGGACGGGCCGGTCATGCCCGGACGGGTGATCGACAAGCCGCCGTCAGCGGAGCTTCGCGCCGACCAGAAGGACGAGGATTCGCTCCCCCCTTACGAGATGCTCGATGCCATTCTGGAGGGCCTTGTCGAGCGGGATCTTTCGCCGGCGGAACTCGTCGATGCGGGTTTCGCCGCCGACCATGTCCGACAGGTCTCGAACCTTCTCGACATCGCCGAATACAAGCGAAGACAGGCTCCGCCGGGCGTCAAGATCACGCAGAAGGCATTCGGCCGCGACCGGCGTTATCCGATCACCAACCATTTCCGCCATATCGGTCTCAGGACTCCGTGAAACGGAGCTGAAACGGCAGCATCCGTCAGATTCCCGAACCAACCATCGCAGCCCCGTCGGGAACCTTGTTCGCGCAATCGATCAGGTCGAGAAGTTGCTCGTTGGGAACGGGACGCGAGAACAGATAGCCCTGCGCGACGGTACAGCGCTCGTCGCGCAGGAAGGCGAGTTGCGCCAGATCCTCGACCCCTTCCGCGACCGTCTCCAGTCCGAGGCTGGAAGCGAGGCCGAGAATGCCGCGGATGACGGCACGCGCCTCGGCGTCACGCTCGATCCCCTGGACGAACGAACGATCGATCTTGAGCTGGTTGAGCGGGAACTTGCGCAGATAGCTCAGGCTCGAATAGCCCTTGCCGAAATCGTCGATGGCCACGTCGACGCCATGTTCGCGCAGGTTTCGAAGCTGGTCCATGGTCCGCTCTGTGTCACGCATCATCGCCCCTTCGGTGATCTCCAGCGTGATGCGACGCAGATCGAGCCCGTGAGTGTCCGCGACTTCGAGAAGATCGGCACAGACGTCCTGAAAGAGGAACTGGACGGGAGAGAAATTCACCGCGACCTCGAGACCGGCCAGCGCTTCGGGCCAGGACGCCATCGTGCTGGCGACCTCCGCGAGGACCCAGCGACCGACGTCGAGAATGAGGCCGGTCTCCTCGGCGACGGCGATGAATTCGTCCGGCGGCACGTTGCCAAGCTCCGGATCGCGCCAGCGACAAAGGGCCTCGACGCCGATGATGACATTGTCGGCGACACGGATCTGCGGCTGGTAGTGCACTTCGAGCGCATCGGCGGCGAGTGCCGCGCGCAGGCCGCGCTCGACGAGTTTCTGGCGAACGATCTTCTCGCCCATGCTCCGGTCGAAACGGCAGAATGTCCGCTTGCCCTCCCCCTTGGCCGCATAGAGCGCCACATCGGCATGTCCCAGGAGCTCGGCGACATTGTCGGCATCCTGCGGAAACCGCGCGATGCCTATGCTGGTCGAGACATGCAGGTCGCGACCGTCGAGCATCACCGGCTGTTCGAGCGAGGCGATGATGCGAAGGGCGAGCACGTTCTCCCTCTCCCGGTTCGCGGAATCCGGCATCAGAACGGCGAACTCGTCGCCGCCCAGCCGCGCCACCAATCCGTTCGGGCCGAGGAGACCGGAAAGCCTGCGGGCCACAACACCAAGCAGACGGTCGCCCATCTCGTGACCGAACGTGTCGTTGACCCGCTTGAAGCCGTCGAGATCCAGCGCGAAGAGCGCGACATCGCTGCCCGATCGCGCGGCCGCAGCCAGCACCTCGCCGAGCTTCCTGTTCAGATAGACCCGGTTGGCGAGGCCGGTGAGCGAGTCATGGCAGGCGAGATAGCGCGATTCCTCCTCGCGCTCCCGCACGAATGCCTCGGCGCGGCGCGCCTGCCTCGCCTCGAAAACCAGAAGCGTCAGCAGGGCCAGCGCCGGGGCGAGGATGGCCGGTCCGAGCGTGTCGATCTTTTCGACCATGCGGGCGAGGCCGGCCCGGTATTCCTGCATCCAGCCAAAGCGATGGCCGGCGAATTCGATGAGATATTCGGTGAACCGCCGGTCGAACGGTTCGAGCTTCGCCAGGATGGCATGGGCCGTTTCCCTGTCGTCGCGTTCAAGCTCGAAGACGGCATCTTCGGTCTTGTGAAGGACGGCGAGGATGTCGCGAGCGATGTTGTGAACCTCGATCGTATCCCGCAGGACGCCGTAAAAGGATCCCTGCTGCATCGTTTCGCAACGCCCCCAGAGAATATCGAACAGCATGACCACCGTGTCGTGGTCGACGACCGGATCACCGGCGACATAGCGCGCGAGCGACGTGCGCAGCCTTTGATATTCGAGCACGAAGAGCTGCGGATCGGACGATTCGATCTCGATCCCGCTCGCATCGGAAATGCCGTTTCGCAACTGGCCGAGCGTCCGCCATCCATATGCGCCGGCAACTACCAGAACACAGATCAGCAGGGAATAGGCGGCGATCCGGTGAAAGCGGAGCCATGATTTGTTTCGGGCGGCATCATGGGGCATGAGGGCGGAGCCGGTCGGCGGTGGGTCGCCTATCGGGAAGTCCCGCAGCGAAACCGCACCGCGCGGACAGTCATTCGAAGGTGATCGTCGCGAGCTGCCAGACGCAGCGGCCGACGATGCGTTCCTCGCTCAGCCCGGGATTGTCGGCAAACGGATAGAGGATCCAGGCCGGCCCCTTGTCCCTGACGCGCAGCTTCCTGCCATCGCGTTCGAGCGCGATGAAGGGATCGTGCTGCAGAATGTCCGACATCGGAATGTCGATTGCATAGAGATCGAGCGCGCCGGCGCGGATCGAACCGCCCTTGCCGCCGACGAGTTCCATGACATCCCTGAGCCTGACGCCGCGCCAGACCGAACTGCCCTCGGTGAAGGGTGTCCATGTCTCGATCTCGACCATGCCGATATTCTCGAGCATCGCGCGATCCAGTTCGGCCTTTCCGTCGGCGTTGGTATGGGCGATGTTGCCATCGATGGTCAAAAGAACCCGTCCGGTGGGCGCCGGCAGGCTTCCGGCCTGCGCGAGCGAAGGCACGGCGAGGAACAGGGTGAATGCCAGCGTTGCAGCGCGGCGGCCGAGGTGAAACGTCATGCGCAGGGCCTTTCTCGTTAGACTGCTCCCCCAATGATGACATCCACTGCACTAAGATTATCTTAATACGGGTCTATTCACTGTTCCGGCGATGCCCGGCAGCTTGCCACACCATGCCCGCCGCACTTGCCCCCTTGCCCTGGCGGCGCTATCCAGCCCGCGCCACCAGTCTCCCGCGGAGTTGCCATGCGTGCCGCCGTGATCACCTTTCCCGGCTCCAACTGCGACCGCGATCTCGCCGTCGCGTTCGAACGTATCCTGTCCTGCAGGGTCGAGCGTGTCTGGCATCGCGACCGCGATCTCGGCGATGTCGATCTGATCGGCGTGCCGGGCGGCTTTTCCTACGGCGATTTCCTGCGCTGCGGCGCCATCGCCGCACGTTCGCCGATCATGGCCGATCTCCTGCGCAAGGCGGAAGCCGGCGTGCCGGTCCTCGGCATCTGCAACGGGTTCCAGATCCTCACCGAGTGCGGGCTCCTTCCGGGCGCGCTCATCCGCAATCGCGGGCTCTCCTTCGTCTGCCGCCCGGCCGGACTCGAGGTCGCGAGCGACCGTTCGCCCTTCACATCCGGCTATCGCCGCGGCGAGCGCATCACCCTGCCGGTCGCACATCACGACGGAAACTACGTCATCGACCCGGACGGCCTCTCGCGGCTCGAGGACGAGGACCGCATCGCCTTTCGCTATCTCGACAATCCCAACGGTTCCACCGCCGATATCGCCGGCGTGCTCAACAGGCGGCGCAACGTGCTCGGGCTCATGCCGCATCCCGAGCGTGCCATCGAGCCGGCGCTCGGCGGTGGGGATGGAAAGCGCATGTTCGAAGGCTTCATGGAGGTCGCGGGCTGATGGCCGGAACACCGTCGACCGCCCCCCCGATCACCCCGGACATCGTCGCCGAACATGGCCTGTCGAAGGATGAACACGGACTCATCCTCGACATTCTCGGCCGCGAGCCGAATCTCGTCGAACTCGGCATCTTTTCGGTCATGTGGTCGGAGCACTGCTCCTACAAGAGCTCGAAGAAGCACCTGGGCAAGTTCCCCACCGAAGCCCCATGGGTCGTCTGTGGTCCGGGGGAGAATGCGGGCGTCGTCGATATCGGCGAGGGTCATGTGGCCATCTTCAAGATGGAAAGCCACAATCATCCGAGCTTCATCGAGCCCTTCCAGGGGGCCGCAACCGGTGTCGGCGGCATCCTGCGCGACGTGTTCACCATGGGTGCACGGCCGGTGGCGATGCTGAACGCCCTTCGTTTCGGCGAACCAGCGCACCCGAAAACCCGCCATCTCGTCTCCGGTGTGGTCGCCGGCATCGGCGGCTATGGCAATTGTGTGGGCGTGCCGACGGTGGCCGGCGAATGCACCTTCGATCCCGCCTACAACGGCAATATTCTCGTCAACGCCATGTGCGTCGGCATTGCCCGGGCGGATCGTGTATTCTACGCTGAGGCGAGCGGCGTCGGCAATCCGGTGATCTATGTCGGCGCGAAGACCGGCCGCGACGGCATCCATGGCGCCACCATGGCGTCGGCGGAATTCACCGAGGAGAGCGAGGCGAAACGGCCGACCGTGCAGGTCGGCGACCCGTTCACCGAGAAACTCCTCATCGAGGCCTGCCTCGAACTGATGGAGCATGACTGCATCGTCGCCATCCAGGATATGGGTGCGGCCGGCCTCACCTCATCCTCCTTCGAGATGGCCAGCCGTGGCGGCTGCGGTATCGAGATGAACCTGTCGGCGGTGCCGCTGCGCGAGGAAGGAATGACGCCCTACGAGATCATGCTCTCGGAAAGCCAGGAGCGCATGCTTCTCGTCCTGCAGCAGGGCCGCGAGGACGAGGCGCACGCGATCTTCGAGAAATGGGGGCTGGCGTTCGCCAGCGTCGGGCGCGTCACCGATACGGGCCGCATGGTCCTCCTGTGGAACGGCGAAACGGTCGCGGACGTGCCGATCGCGCCGGTCTCCGGCGCCTCGCCCGTCTATGACCGGCCGCATGAGAAATCGCCGCCGCGGGTACCGGTGTTCGCCGACGACCGGCTCGCGGTCGGCGATCACGACGTCAGCCTGCTCAAGCTGATGGGTTCGCCCGATCTCGCCAGCAAGCGATGGATCTACGAGCAGTATGATCACATGGTCATGGGCGACACCGTCCAGCGACCGGGCGGAGACGCCGCCGTCATCCGTGTGCATGGCACCAACCGGGGCCTCGCGGTCACATCCGACTGCACGCCGCGCTACTGCGAGGCCGATCCTCGCGAGGGCGGCAGGCAGGCGGTGGCGGAAGCCTGGCGCAATCTCGTTGCGACCGGTGCCAGACCGCTGGCCATCACCAACTGCCTGAATTTCGGCAATCCCGAACGGCCGCGCATCATGGGTCAGCTCGTGGACTGCATAGAAGGCATGGCCGAAGCCTGCCGCGTCCTCGACTTTCCCGTCGTCTCCGGCAATGTCTCGCTCTACAACGAGACCGAGGGTCGGGCGATCCTGCCCACGCCCAATGTCGGCGGCGTCGGCCTGATCGAGAATCTCGATCACATGGTCACCATCGCCCCCGATGCCGCCGGCCTCTCGCTCGTCCTTGTCGGCGATGGCGGTCACTGGATCGGTGCCTCGCTCTTTTGGCGGGTCGTGTGCGGTCGCAACAATGGCGCACCGCCACCGGTCCATCTCGGGCAGGAGCTTCGTCAGGGTCGTTTCGTCAGCGACATGATCCAGAGGGGATTCGTTTGCGCCTGCCACGACCTGAGCGATGGCGGCCTCGCCGTCGCCGCCGCGGAGATGGCGCTGGCATCCGGCATCGGCGCGTCCATCGACATTCCGGCCGATGTCTTTTCGACCAATGGCTGGCTGTTCGGCGAGGATCAGGGGCGCTATCTTCTGGCGGTTGAATCGCGCATACTGAACGAGCTTCTCGCCCTCGCCGTTTCGGCCGGCGTGATCGCGCGCCGCGTCGGAGAGACGGGCGGTGACGCATTGACGCTTGGCGCAGGCAGTTGCATATCGCTTGAAGATCTTCGTCGATGCCATGAAGGCTGGCTTCCCGACTATATGGGCAGACGGCGCTGATACCGGTACCGGCGGCGAACCCGAATTCCAGGAGTGGTGCGAAATGGCAATGCAGGCAGGCGAGATCGAGAACCTGATCAAGGCGGCGCTGCCGGATGCCGAGGTCACCATCGACGACCTCGCCGGCGACGGCGATCATTACCGCGCGACCATCGTCGCCGAGGCATTTCGCGGCAAGAGCCGGGTGCAACAGCACCAGATCGTGTACAAGGCGCTCGGCGGCCGCATGGGCAGCGAACTGCATGCGCTCGCCCTCAACACTTCGGCACCCGCCTGACCGTACAGACCCAACGAGGGAAACGACCGATGAGTGATCCTACCCAGGAACGTATCCAGCAGCAGATCAGCGAGGACGATATCGTCCTTTACATGAAGGGCACACCGGTTTTCCCGATGTGCGGCTTTTCTGCGGGCGCCATTCAGGTGCTCTCGCATCTCGGTGTGAAGTTCCAGTCCTACAATGTGCTCGAGGATCAGGATCTGCGCGAGGGTATCAAGACCTTCTCCAACTGGCCGACCATCCCGCAGCTCTATGTCAAGGGCGAGTTCATCGGCGGCTTCGACATCATGAAGGAGATGTTCGAGGCGGGTGAGATGCAGGCCATGATGACGGAAAAGGGCCTCGCTCCCGCGAGCAACGGCTGATGTTCCGCAAGACGGCGGATCTGCAGGCGTCCCTCGATCATGTTCTGGCATCGCCGAAGGACGAGGGTACGGTCGAGTTCGCGCAGATCCGCCCGGCGAAGGGCAAGCGCGAGGCAAGGGAAAGCGTTCGCCTTTCGACCGGGGAGGGTGCACAGGGTGATCGCTGGATCCTGACCGCCCCGCGCGACAGGGAGACTGGTGAGATCTGGCGCGAGATGCAGGTCACGCTCATGAATGCGCGCATGATCGAAGCCATCGCCGGCGACCGGGACAACTGGCCGCCGGCGGGCGATCAGTTCTTCGTCGATTTCGATCTCTCCGCCGAAAACCTTCCCGCCGGCACGCACATCGGGATCGGCACGGCCGTTCTCGAAGTCAGTGCGGAACCTCATCTCGGCTGCGACCAGTTCATCGAGCGCTACGGCATCGATGCCTGCCGTTTCGTCAATTCCCGCGAGGGCAAGGCGCTTCGCCTGCGTGGCGTCAATTGCAGGATCGTCCGGGATGGCGAGGTTCGAAGCGGCGACAGGCTGCGCCGGATCGACACCTGAACGCCGGTCTCCATGCCCGAAGGGTACCCGGACGGGCGTCCACACCTTTCCTGACGGCTGTAGCGGACCGGCATGCGCTCTACTGGTAACAAGGCGAAATCGGGGCCGGCACTGGCCGGCAACATGGCGGCCGTTCTCGTCGGACGGATCCTGACCATCGCCATCGGTTTCGCCGCGATCGCCCTCCTGACCCGCCATCTCGGCCCCGAGGGCTACGGTCATTACCGGACCGTCCTGACGCTTGCCGGTATCGGCGCCATACTCGCCGATCTCGGCCTGCAATTCGTCGTGTTGCGACGGATTTCCGATCCGTCGATGGACAGCGCCGCCACACTTGGCGCCGGCGCCACCCTGCGGCTGATCGCGACGACGACGATCATGGTCGCGGTCGCCCTCCTCTCCCGCCTTCTGCCCTATGACTCCATCGTGCTCAACGGCATGGTCATCGCCGCACCCTATTTCGTTCTCTTCCAGACCTGCATGCTGTTGCAGGCCGTCTTCCAGAAGCATCTCCGCCAGGATCTGCAGATGCTGGCAGAGACGGGCGGCGGGCTGGTCATGCTGGCCGGCGTCTGGCTGGCGGTGCGCGCGGAGGGTGGCGTCGGCGCGATGCTGCTGGCGATGGTCGCGGGCGGCGTCGTGCAGCTTTCCCTGGTCTGGTGGCTTGCCGCCCGCCTCGAACCCTTCAGACCGACCCTGGATCCGCAACAATGGCGCGACATGCTCAGGGCCGGTCTGCCCCTTGCCGGCTCGCGGCTGGCGCTCATGGTCATCCTGCGCGGCGACATCCTGATTCTCTCGCTTCTCGGCAGTGCTGCCGCGGTCGGTCTCTATGGCGTGCCGAGCAAGGTCTTCGAGATCCTGTCGGGCATGTCCACCCTGTTCGCCGGAATGCTCATGCCCATGCTGGTCGCCGCACTCTCTTGCCACGACACGAGGGCAACGGGCAGGCTCCTGACGGATGCCGTCGACACCATGCTCATCTTCGGCGGCGGCGTCCTGATCGGCTTTCTCGCCTTCGGTCGTGAAATCCTGGCGCTCCTGGCCGGCGACGCCTTCGCCGCCGCCTATCCGGCGCTGTGCCTGATCGGTGTCGCGATCACCGCCAATGCCTGCGGCCAGATCTTCCGCCACATGCTCGTCGCGATGGACCAACAGAAACAGGCCATGCGCGTGGACATCACCCTGCTTGCCATTGCCGTCCCGACCTATATGGCGCTCGTGCCATGGCTCGCCCAGACGGGTGCGGCACTCGCCACGGCGGCCATCGAGACCGGGCTTGCCATCGGTCTCGGCCGCACAGCCCTCGCCTCCGGCCACTTCGCCCTCACAGATTCGCGCATCGCCCGCATCGCCCTGTCGGCGGCACTCGGCTGGCTGTCGATGATCGCGGGAACCTCGATGGGCCTGCACTGGCTCGTTGCCGGCGTGCTCGGCGGCGGCCTGTATCTGGGCTGTCTTTTCGTCCTGCGTGCTGTTCCGATGGCACTGCTTTCCAGCCGCCGGTCCTGAGAGCTTCGCGCTATCGAGAACACCATATGCACTTTTGCGCGAAAACTACTTGACAACATAAAACCCTGAGTCATTTCCTTCGGGTAAAGGATGTCACAAGTTTTTTCAACTTGAGCGCTCATGTTGCCTCGATACCAAACGTCTGAGCAATGCAGAATATCCTGCTCCGCGCGGAGACCGGATCTGGTCCGGTGACCGGCCCTGTTCGAGTGGAAGGATCATCCATGTCAGCCAAGACCCTTCGCACCAGGATCGTGGAATTCGCTGATCGGACCCCGTTTGTCAGGCCGGTCTGGAGCTACTATCGCTCGATGCAGCAAAAGGACCGTTCGCGCTTCGACACGATCTATCACTGCTGCACCCAGAAGACCGCCAGCCAGTGGTTTCGCGGCGTTTTTGCCGATCCCGTCTTCCGCGACCATACGGGCCTCATCTCCGTGCCCTATATCGATCTCGGCCTCAAGGAGGCGCGGATCGATCAGGAATTCGGCAGCGGCACGATCGCCACGCACCTCTATATCGACTATCCGACCTACCGGGCGATCCCCAAGCCGGCGCGATACCGGGCCTTCTTCATCATGCGCGATCCCCGCGACGCCATCGTCTCCTGGTATTTCTCCGCGCGCTATTCGCATCCGCTGGTCAAGCCGGTCGACGAGCTGCGCCCGGCCCTGCAGTCCATGGAATTCGAGGACGGCATGATCTTCCTCATCGACAAGCTTGAGGCGTATGGCAGTTTCACCACCCAGTTCTCATGGCTCGAGGCGAAGCACGATCCGCATGTGAGACTGATGCGCTACGAGGATCTCGCCGCCGACAACCGCGCATTCCTCGCCAGCCTGCTCGACTATCTGGAAGTCGATCTGCCTGAAACGGCATTCGACACGCTCTATGCACGCAACAACTTCCAGACGTTGACAGGGCCGCGCAAGCAGGGTGAGGAGGACATTCACGCGCACAACCGCAAGGGTGTCGCCGGCGACTGGCGCAACCATTTCACCGCCCGCATCCGCGATCATTTCGACAAGGTGATGGGTGGTCGCCTCGAACGGCTCGGCTACACCGACGGCTGAAACGATCCGCATGCAGGACCCGGCATACAGGATTGTCACCGGCACAATGTTGCGATTGACGGGCATCGTACCGCAGCCGCAATCATCATGACATCACAGCATGCCGGAGTCTCCGATGTCGGTCGAGCCTGACAATTCGTGGCTGCACTCGCTTGCCGGAAGGGCGAGCCGGATGCAGGCGTCCGAAATTCGCGAGCTGCTCAAGCTGCTCGATCAGCCCGACATAATTTCCTTTGCCGGCGGCATTCCCGAACCGACACTCTTCCCGCTGGACGAGACGCGGCGCATCGCCGGCGAACTTCTCGGCAATGCGTCGAGCGCCGTGCAGGCCCTGCAATATGCACCGAGTGAGGGCCATCTGCCGCTTCGCCGGTGGATCGTCGGGCACATGGCGAAGGACAGGATACAGTGCAGCGTCGAGAACATCCTCCTTACGACCGGATCGCAGCAGGCGCTGGATCTTCTCGCGAAACTGCTGGTCGATCCGGGCGACCGCATCGCCGTCACCGCACCGACCTATCTTGGAGCATTGCAGGCGTTCAATGCCTATGAACCGGCCTATGCAACGCTCGATCCGGCCCGCCCGGACATGCTCGACAAGGGGCTGACGCTCGCCTACGCCGTGCCCGATTTCGCCAATCCCACAGGCGAGACCGTTTCCCTCGCCCGGCGGCGCGCACTCGTCGCGCGAGTTCGCGACCTGCGGGTACCGTTCATCGAGGACGCCGCCTACCGGTCGATCCGCTTCGAGGGCGAACCGGTCGCGTCATGCCTTGCCATCGACTGCGAACTTGCCGGCGGGATCGAACGGACGATCACGGCCTATTGCGGCACATTCTCGAAGACCCTGTCGCCGGGACTCAGGGTGGGCTGGATCTGCGCTTCGACCGCACTGATCCAGAAGCTCGTCCTGGCCAAGCAGGCCGGTGACCTGCACAGCCCGCCCCTCACACAGATGATTGCCGAACGTCTCGCCTCGACCGGGTTCGATGCGCAGGTGGCTCGCAATATCGAAACCTACCGCAATCGACGCGATGCCATGCTCGGAGCACTCGAAGCGCACATGCCGGCGGGGGTCCGCTGGACACGGCCGGAAGGCGGCATGTTCGTCTGGCTGGACACGAATGACGATATCGATGGCGCCAGACTGTTGCAGCAGGC
>JAGREZ010000031.1:0-1622 GCA_020446285.1 Geminicoccaceae bacterium | reverse complement strand
GCCCGTCTGGCACGGCTGCTCACCCGCGCGCCCGGCTCCGGCCGCTCCGCCGCCTGAACCGAGTGCGCAGGCGGCTCGCCGGCATGTATGTATCCGCGGCCGGCGGGGTATCAGCTCTCGGCGTTCTCGACCGCCTCTTCCTGGGCGATGCTGGTGACGACCGATGTCGGCGCGGCAGCCGGGATGTAGACATGCTGGCCCTGCTCGTCGAGAGGCACGGAAGGGCGGACCCGTGAACGGTAGATGGCAAAGATGCCGAGCACGCCATGGACGATCGCCAGCATGGCGATGAAGGCAAAAGGTGTGCTCCACTGCATGACCGGACCGAGCACGAGCGGTCCGACGACCATGCCGAGGCCGTTGGCGAAAACGAGCGTGCTCGACGCGCCGATCATCTGGTCGCTTTCGAGATAGTCGTTGGTGTGGGCGACACACAGGGAATACATGGGCAAGCACATGCCGCCATAGATGAAGAAAGCCGCCGTCAGCGAATAGGGATCATCGAACCCGAACACCAGCGTGCCCGTCAGCGCGACCGATGCCACGAGCGTGACGACGGTCAGCACCGTGCGCCGGTCGAGCTTGTCGGAAAGCTGTCCCACCGGCCATTGCAGCAGCATGCCGCCGATCGTCGTGACCGCCATCATCATGGAAATCTCGGCCACGGAAAAACCGATCGTCTGCGCGAACACCGCACCCATGTTGAAGAACCCGCCCTGGCTGAGGCCGACGGCCATCATGCCGATACATCCCAGCGGTGACGTCTTGTAGAGATCGGCGAGGCTGAATTTCCGCGCCGCCGGCAGGACAGGAGCCGGGATCGCCGACAGCAGCAGCGGCACGACCGCGATCGAGACCAGCACCGAGACGAAGATGAAGAGCGGGAAGTCTCCCGGATCGCCGAGGTTCAACAGCAGCTGCCCGCCGGCCCAGGCGCTGAGCTGGACGACCATGTAGACCGAGAGAAGCTGACCGCGATGTTCATTGTCGGTCGAGGCGTTCAGCCAGCTTTCGGCGATGACATACACACCGCTCATGCAAAAGCCGGTCACGAAACGCAGGACGAACCATGTGAACGGCTCGGCGAGGATGGAATGGGCGAGAATGGCCGCCGAGGCGACGGCGGAAAGTGCCGCAAAGACACGCACATGCCCGACCTTGCGCACGAGCCGCTGCGTGAAGACGGCGCTCGCGAGAAAGCCTATGGAATAACCCGACATGATGATGCCGGTCACCGAGGTCGGAAACTGCTCGATCACGGCACGCACACCGAGCAGCGTGCCCTGCAGACCGTGGCCGAGCATCAACAGGCCGATCCCCACAAGGAGGGCCCAATTGGCTCTGATCGTTGCGAGCATCGGGGCTCCTTCACGAATGGAAGACGATTATAGATCGCCGGGGGACGCATGACCTGCGTGCAAGCGGCATACGCGTCGCGCCGACAAAAGCAGCTTCGTTTCAGGCCGACCACTAGTTCCTGCAAGCGGAGAGGAAAAAGGGCCGGGGCGTGCGGGCGAGACTGGGTATCGATACGGGCGGGACCTATACCGATGCCGTCCTTCTGGATGAAGGCGGCCGCGTCGTGGCGTCGCGCAAAGCGGTGACGACCCGCCATGATCTTG
>JAGREZ010000285.1:5104-6755 GCA_020446285.1 Geminicoccaceae bacterium | reverse complement strand
ATCCGCGTGGCGGCCGTCGAACGCGGCTTTCGCGGCATGCGCGAGGACGGCATCGAGCGGGTTCTCGCGGGCGAGATCAGTATCGACAGTCTCGTCGACACGGTCGACATGAGCGCGAGGCTGTAACGCCATGGCCCTTTATGTCTATCGCGCCCTCAACGACCAGGGACGTGCCGTTCAGGGTCAGTTGACCGCCGGCAGCGAGCATGAACTCTATCATCTCCTCCAGGAAACCCGGCTCGAGCTCGTCAGCTGCAAGGTGCGCGAACAGAAACGCCGCTCACTGAGCTTCGGCGCGGCCATCACCACCCGCACGCTGATCCAGATGTGCACCCAGCTCGAACAGATGATGCGCGCCGGCGTGCCGCTGCGCGACGCGCTGAAGGAACTGCGCGATAATGCCACCTCGCCGCGCCTTTCCGACATCGTCGCCGAGATCAGCCGTGACGTCAGCGAGGGCAAGGCGCTGTCGGAGGCCTTTGCCCGCCACCCGCGGGTCTTCGGCACCGTGTTCGTCACGCTGATCGAGGCGGGCGAGCGCACCGGTCGTCTGGAAGAGGCGCTCACCCGGCTGAAGAACCATCTCGCCTGGAGCGAGGAGATGGTCGCCCGCACCAAGAAAGCGGTGCGCTATCCGGCCTTCATGGGGGTCATGGTGGTGGGCGTGACCCTCTTCATGATGTTCTTCGTCGTTCCCCAGGTCGTCGACTTTCTCAAGAGCAACGGCAAGGAACTGCCGATCCAGACCGAGGCGCTGATCGCCACCTCGAATGCCTTCCTGAACTACTGGTGGCTCATCCTCGGGCTGCCGGTCGCGAGCTTCATCGGCATCTATGCGGCAAAGCGGCTGTCGCCCGGCGCCGCCTTGCAGATCGACCGGGTGCTTCTCCATGTGCCGCGCATCGGCATCATCCTGCGCTATCTCGATCTCGCCCGCTTCGCCCACATGCTGGCGATCATGTACCGCACCGGCATTCCCATCCTGAACTCGCTCGAGGTCTGCGGCCGGCTCGTGACCAACCGCGCCATCAAGGAGGCCATCATTCTCATCAACGAGCGGGTCGCCACCGGCGAGAACCTGTCCGGGGCGATGGTGCAGAGCAACATCTTCCCGTCGATCGCTGTCCGCATGGTCGCCATCGGCGAAACCACGGGCGAACTCGACCGGATGCTGGAGATCGTCGCCAGCGATTTCGACCGCGAGACCGACGAGAGCATCCAGTCGCTGATCGGCACGATCGAACCGGCCCTGACCCTGATCATGGGCGGCCTGATGGGATGGATCGCCATCGCCGTGTTCGGTCCGGTCTACGACAATCTCGCCGCCCTTGACTTCTGAGCCGGTCATGAGCGAAATCCTCTCCCGTCTCGCCCGCCCGCTCCGCAGCCTCGGCCGTTCCGCCCGTTCGACGGTGCTGGTGATCGGCGATGCCGGCTACCGTATCCTGAACTTCTCCGGCCAGGCGATCACCGGCAGCCGGGCATGGCCGCGCGATGCCGCGGGCCGGGCGGGCGCCATAGCAGAGCTGCGCAGGCACGGGGACTGCCGTTTGCATGTCCTCGTCGATTCGATGGAACAGACCTACCGGCGCGAGGAGATTCCATCGGCGTCCATCGCCGACAAGCGGCGCATCGTCGCCCGGCGCCTCGA
>JAGREZ010000285.1:3072-5019 GCA_020446285.1 Geminicoccaceae bacterium | reverse complement strand
TTCGCCGCGCTTCCCGACAGCGATGAAGTGCATGAATGGGTCGGCGCGCTTTCCACGCTCAGGCGGCCCATCGACGGAATAGGCCTTCTGCCGCTCGAGATCGCCGCCCGCGCCGCCCGCCTGAACCGCCTGACCGGTACTGCGGGCGGACGCATATCGACCCAGTCCTCTTCCTGGACGCTGGTGGTCGGCCGCGAATCCACCGGCGGCATCCGCCAGATCGTGCTCGAGAACAACGATCTCGCCCTCACCCGTCTTGCCGCGACACCTTCCGGCGATCTTTCCCCGGCCATGCTGGCGGCACAGATCCAGCGCGACATCAAGTCGACGATCGGCTATCTCGCGCGGCTCGGCTACCAGCAGGGCGCACCGCTCACCCTGCTCGTCATCGTCGATGATGCCGTTCGCGACGAACTGCTCGACCAGCCGCCGCCGACGGGCGACATCACCCTGGTCGTGCGCACGCCGGACGAGGCACTCGTCATGCTCGGCGTGCAGAGCGCCAGTCTCGGCCAGGGACAGCCCTGGGCCGATCCCGTGTTCGCCTCGCTGGTCGCCGGCGAAAGCCTCGTCCGGCCGCTGGTCACCGCGGCCATGGTCCAGCGGCAGCGTGTCTGGCGGACGATGCGCGGCGCACGGGCCGTGGCCGCCAGCGTGCTTGCCGGCCTCGTCATCGCCAGTGGCTGGCAGGTGGCGCTGCAGTTCAGGGAACGGCAGGCGGCGGACCAGCTTGCAGGGAAACGGGTCGCGCTCACCTCCACCCTCGATCAGCGCAAGCGCCAGCTCGAGGCGCATACGGTCGATATCGAGCTGCTGGGCAAGATCATGCGCTCCCATGACTATCTGGGCCCGATGCGTCTCGACCTCGAACTGGCGGCCGGCCGCATCCTGCGCAGCCTCACCGAGGAGGTGCGCCTCGTCGAATTCGACTGGAGGCGTGTCGGCGAACGGGATGCAGCGAATGCCCGCGGCCAGGCCAATGCGGGCAACCTGCCGCCGGTAAATGGCGACCGGCCGTTTGCCGCCTCGCTCGTTCTCGATCTTTCCCGGGTGCCCGGCATCGAGCGGGCGATCGCGATCACGGGCGAGATCGCCGACCGGCTGGGGCGGGAATTCGACAGTTACACGCCGGTGATCGTCAGCCATGCGGTCGACATCCTTCCCGACCAGGCCCTTCTGGGCGATATCGACAGCCGTTCGCTGGAACAGGTCGCGCGCAACGGCATGCAGGCCCGCATCCTTCTCGCAAGGAACGGACAATGAATCCTTCACTCCGGGACCGTCTCCTCGCCCTCTATCGCAGCGACCACCCGCTCTGGCTGCTTCTCGGCTGCAACCTCGCCCTCGTCACGGTCCTTTTCGCGTTCCTCATCCCCTGGCAGGAGGATATGGCGGCAATGCGTGCCGGCCTCGAGCGCGACCTCGTGCGGATTCGCGGCGAGATCGGCAAGGCCGAGACCGATCTCGCCCGGATCGACCGGGACGGGGAAACGTTCGGCCATCTTCTCGAAAAAGGCTGGCTCTCCCCGCAGGACCGGCTGGCGGCGGCGCGGATCATCGAGAGGGTCGGCGACGAACACGGCCTGGTACGGCTGGACTACCAGTTCCAGCCGGAAAAGCACCTTGCCGTCAACGATCCGCAGATGCGCGGCGTGACGATCGTCGAGACCGGAATCCAGTTCACCTTCCAGGCGGTGCTCGATACCGATATCCTGCCCGCCCTCGCCCGGTTGCAATACGAACTTCCGGGATCTCTCGATATCGAGGGCATTTCCCTTGCCCGTCGCAAGCCGCTCGAACTTGCCGACCTGCTGGCGCTCGAAGCCGGCGAGACGGTACCGCTCGTCGACGGAACGGCGTCACTGATGTGGCGCACGCTCACGGTCGAGGGAACGCCGCCCGTGCCCATGGCTCCGGTATCGCCGCCGGGCCCCGCGGCGTCGGCCG